>JAEWMK010000469.1 GCA_023457235.1 Bacillota bacterium | reverse complement strand
TATTAGAACTAACTTTTTATTAAGTCTTTTTATTACACTCAGGATGATTAACGCAATAAGAACAACAAAAAAAGTAATGAATACATATCGCTCCGTCTTAATTTATTCTATTAAATAGGGGGACTACTTATCCTAATTGTTTCTTTCCCATTCAAATCTGTTAAGATTCAATTTTCATAAATAATATCTATATAATTATTTATAAAGAATTCCTTTTTTTCAGAAAACGCTTATTTAATCGTAATCATCTAAAATAAATGGGCATTCGGATTTTATGGAGGAAAAGGGCTTATAAGTCACTCTTCTAAAAAATCTTAATAAGTGTACAATCCCTCCGCTTCTGGATTCAAAAAAGAGAGCTACTTTCGAAAACTCTCTATAACCGAAGAAATGACTTGTTGTTGTCTTGACGTTTCTTATTAAGATATGCTTGCAAATCGGTATCTACGTCTTGGTGTATATAGATTTCTTTTGCAGTTGTATTCAGCACGTTTCCCACATCTTCTATACGTTCATCGTCTAACGAAAATGAATAACTCTGAACAACCTTTTTGGCATTTTCTCGTCCTATCAGGGAGAAAAAGTCGTTCACCCCTTTGGCTATTTCTAATGCTAATTCTGCTGTACGTTTTCTGTAACTTGTGCCACCATCAGATTGAAATGCAACTTCTTTCTCTAAATCCGAAAGAAGAATCTTTAAATATCGTTGATTTTCCTCCTGTTTATGATTCAGAGTGAACACCACCTATTTTCCATTATCTTCATTATATGCCTATTTCTTAAAAAGTGTCAGGTAACGCAAGCAAGTTCAAGTCTGGATTATTCAGATTAAGAACAAATTCTTTGTATTCCTCTATTATGGGTTGCAGTTATTCCTTCTTACAATGATTCAAAATAGCTGTTTCTCTTAGGTCTAACAAATGTTTTTGTCGAGTTGAGAATATTTTACTACAAGCTAACTTTTCAATGTAATATCTTTATAGGTCGTTCAAGTATTTATTCAGTCATTCTTATCACTAAATAAAATCGGGGAGTAAAAGACTTATAAAAAAATATGCCAATACCCCAATTAAGCACCCACTAGCTGCTCTTTTTGAAATAATCCCTAAAACAGAATATTATCTTTCAACTTTATCTATCGACTAAATCGATAAATGTCTTGTCGTACAAACTTAAAATGACATTAAAAATGCCTCATGGTCTAAATCCGTTGTAAATTTAATTTCGTCATCACCGCCGTCAGTATTTTTTTCATTTAAATCTTTTTCTTTCATTCTAGTTATTCACCTTCGTTCATAAATAATTAAATCATTTCACTATAGCGAGTTCCGTCTTATTTAACAACCTAAATGCCCATATTTATCTGATATAATGGTGTCAATAATTGTGGATTTGGAGGCACCTATGAAAAATTCAAATTTTAAACCGGATATATATTCAATTAGTTATGATGAAAAATCTAATGGCTATATAGTTAGTGTTGTCAATGGCAATATACTTTCTTCTAAGGAATTAGTTGATCTTTGCCAAGGGGTTCTAAATTTTATAAATACATATACTGATCAAGACATTGAAAGTTTAAACAAAAAACGAAATGAAGAATGGTTTGCTACCACGTATACGGAATATAATCCATTAGATAACCCATATCACATTTGTTATTTTAAGAAAAATGCCCATCTTAAAGAAGGGATAGTTTATGTATTTCAAGATATCGCTTCTGGCCATGTTAGAGCAGTAAAGACTTCAAAAAAGTCTTATGAAAGCAGCGTTAAGAGCAAACAATCATCTTCTTTTGAAGGAATTAAGATTCTGTATAAGACAGCTACCAAACACCAAAACTTATTAAGTGATTTCCTCAATATACATGCCGAACGGATACGTGATAATCCGGAATACGTAAGTAATGAAATGTATCTTGATGATTTAAATAAATGGATTAAAAGAGAAATAAAAGTAACTCAATACAAATGCAAAAATTGTAAAGATATTATTAACAGCTTAGAAGATAGTTCGTATATTCGTTGTTCCAAATGCTTCAGCAATTTTTGTACTGTAGATTGTTGGAATAATCATATTTGTACTCACAAAAGTAAATGATCCTCCCTCTAGAGGGAGGATCACTTTCTTACACATATACAAACCAGTTTTTATTGAACGGTCCTTCAGGTATTCTAATAATCTACTATTTAAATAATTGTGGTGCCAAAAACTTTGTTGCAACAATTCCTGCATCTTTTAATGATACAACACCTGTTTTCAGTTTTACTTCTTCACTCCTATCAATGATTAACGGATCTTTGAGAATTTTTTCCCGGATGTTTTTTATACGTTGACTTCTATCACCATATTTAGTGCGCTTAGAAAAACTTTCATCAGGCAGTACAAGCAGAACCCCGTGATCTTGTTCTGGGTATTCTTCAGCTAATAAAATGTATTTCCAAATCTTATCTTCAA
The DNA here is from genome assembly GCA_023457235.1 of Bacillota bacterium. Classification (GTDB taxonomy): domain Bacteria; phylum Bacillota; class Bacilli; order Bacillales; family Bacillaceae_J; genus Schinkia. The sequence goes on along the minus strand of JAEWMK010000469.1, from coordinate 17,446 downwards.
TTTGTTCCAATGGCTCTGTACCAGTATCTAACTCAATGTTTAAGTGTCTTATTGTTTTTTGTTGATTATTTAATTCCCTTCTTATTATCCAATCTGGACGAACAATTGGTATCCAATCACCACTCTTCTTTTCATAATGTTGATTGTTATTCATAAATTGTGCAGTATTGGCATATCTAGCACCTTTGTTAAACATCGATACTGGTTTATTTATTCTCGGTATCCACTGATCATATGAAACTAATGCAGGTGAGAGTGAGTCAAACTTTATGATTTCACTAAATTTAGAATAACGAGGAGTTAACAATCTCTGTTTATATATACACATGACATTCAGAACTGTTTCCTGTGTATATAAAAAATGAAGCTTATTTTTCTTTTCTAAAAACTGATATATTTTATTTTTATTGTAATCTTCAGGCAAAAAGTTGTTTTTAATTAATATTTCAACTCCACCAGTGCCAATAGAAAAATATTTAAAACGTTCCCCATCAAAATCCTCAGCAAAATTAGCAGAACGTACTAATTTAAATTCTTCTAGTCTTCTTAATCGATTTTTAAATGAATATTCTTTTACTTCTTCCCCTAAAAATTGAGTATAATACTTGTACAGTTGTGCCATCGTAAGCAGTCGATGGCGTTCTAAATATTCTAATAGCAGGATTTCAGAGTTTTTAACCTCTAGCCGAGATCTTCCTTTCCCTTTTATTACATTAACATCTTCCAACTTTTCGCAAACTCCCTTTCATTGTAATATTAAAAATTCTTTTGAAAAACAATTAGTCCCTAATCTCTTTTATAGTTGTTGCTACTGAAACCCATTACCTTGGAATTAAAATGTCAGAGTAATAGTGTTTCCCAAAGTAATCGAGTTTCCCCAACTTGAAAGCCTATTATTTCGGGTCGATTGAACTATATTACTTAGGCATAAATCAGATATAGCAAAAACAGTATGGATTTATAAACTAGATGTTTTTCAATAAGCATTATATCGGGGAGTTTCAATTTTTCTAGTCAATTACAATAATAAGTATTGGAATTTCGTGGAGGTTAAACAAAAACACTTTATTCATCTTTTTCTTATCTATACAATTCGTGTCCCCTTATTTAGCGATGTTCAACGTTTTATTGGCTATAATCTAAGGGTATAAAACTGTATTCACCCTTAACTGTATTTTCTAACCCCGGTTCTTGATGATGACCAGTATTATTAATGCTGTTCGTGAAACAAAAGCCTAAGAAACTTTTCTAGAGAGATTTACAACTAGATTCCGATTGGGTTATTTGCACTTTAAATGCAGGAGATTCAGCTACAATATACCTTAGCAATGGTGTACTAGGGTGGAATATTACTTCTTCTCTCTAACAACGGCGATTAATTATTTCTGTCCAACTATCAAGTCCAAAATTTCAATAAAACTAATTGAATAACACCAATATAGGTAACATTCAATGGTTACTAGATATAGATACTTTTAATAAATTTAATCACAAATTGTTGATGTAATAGCATTTTACATAGTTACCATTATTCGTTACCAATTCATTCTCAAGGTAAATAGCTAGCTAAAATTCAAAAAATAATCCTTTTATTTGCCATATAAATCTTAAAAAGCAATCAATTCTTGTTATAGAACATAATATAGGTAACCTATTCTAGTAACCATTACATCATATAGACACTATTAATAGTTACCAATACCCGGTACAGTTGCTCTTTATCAATTGCTTGATTACAGCTTTAAGAATGTACCACTTCTGTCATGTTTTTCTTCAGCGATTGACACAGGTTTAACCACTAGTGTCCGCAGTTTTTACCAATGGGGTAAAAAACAAGAAAAATGGATTTACTAAGTAGGATTTTGGAAAATAAAAAAAGTCTAATTCCTCTGCTAACTAGAAATTAGACCAATGGTAATCAACAATCGCGCCCAATTGTTGATTAACAGAAACATATTATAATTGATTCATTAAGGAGTAGAAGCAACCAATCTATCCCATAGTACGATGTTCTTTAAAGTGGGTATAAATCTTATAAAAACTTTCAAAAATACTAAAATCGTATTCAGTCTTTATTCTCACATTTGCTAATTTGTTCCATATTCCTGCCCTTTACATCACCAAAAGACCGGCAGCGGATTTCAGATCTGTTGCCGGTCTTTGTTTTAATCTAATGTCTCCCGTTAGCCATCCATGCATCTGGTATTTGCACCACAGAGCATTAAAGTTAGTTCGTTCTTTCATGGTAGTTCAACGATCCTTGTCGCCGAACCATGATGTTACGAATCCAAAGCAATGAGTTATATTCCTATTTGTCTCGTTCCAGTTGCCGCTGCCTGTCTAACCAAATCTAACAAGCTATGAACGGACAACGCTGTACGGAAATCAGGCGCATTATTAGTATTTAACGTGAGGTCGTCCCCAATTTGCGTATAGAGGCCAGCAACATTATAAGAAAGACCCGCTTGAATGCTTAAAGGAAGCTTGTTGTATTGCGAGGGAACTGGCAATTCTTCGAGTTGCCCTCCTCTTTGGTTACCTTTTATCTGGAACGAATCCATTTGGAACATTAAGTTATCTTTGGGCTGCAAGATCAAATCGCCTTCAGTCCCATTGAATTCTATCGAGATGTTGCCTAAAATAGCGTAGCGGAAATGGGCACTTAGGATTGCTCCGTTTGCCAATTTACCGTTCACTACCACATGATCTGGAGCAGTCGCCCGCACATTTTCGCCCGTTTCGATAATTTGGAATTGCTCAGACTGTGTTTCCAAGATGCCAGACACTTCGGAAACTGGACCAAGCATGTACATGATCCCATCTAGCATATGTCCTGCAGTTACGGTCAGCATATTCATCCCGCCAGTCTCGTCCAGAATATGCCTATGCGATTGACTAATTTGATTAGACTCACCTAGAGGAGAAGGCATTGAATAATTAACATGAACGGCTAATACTTTTCCGATGTAGCCATCAGCTAACAAATCTTTAACGTATTGGATAGATGGATTTGTTCTAGCCTGAAGACCGACAAAATGACGTAATCCTTTTTCCTCCGCCATCTGAAGAAGATTTTTCGCTTCCTCAGTAGTACGTCCAAGTGGAAATTCGCTGAAAACGTGCTTTCCTGCCTCCAAAGCTGCCATTGCTAGCTTCTCGTGCTCCGGGACCTTAACCGCAATGATAACCAAATCGACATCAGGATGTTGTATAAGCTCATATGAATCTGTAAAGGCATGAGGGATGTTGAACCTTTCGGCAGTTTCATCTGCACTCTCCCGACGAGTCGTACTAATCGCAGTTACCTCAAAATTAGACAATGCCTGCAATGCAGGAAGATGAGCAAGCCCTCCCCAAGAGTTCAAACTCGCTCCAATCACGCCCACCCTTATTTTGTTTTTTTCCATTTAGAAAACCTCCAGTATTATTATTTGCCTTTAGGTCACAATATTGTCTTGCTTTTGTTATATTATTAGAGTATCTTAGTTTAAACAAGTACGATTATTTTTAGAACATACTATCAAAAATAATACTAATAAGGTTTTACACGCCTTTAAAAGCATAATATATATTTTAGGAGGGGAAAATATGAACAACAGCAAGAAGTATTCGTGTGAATGTGGACTAAACAAAGTACAAAGAATAGTTGCTGGGAAGTGGAAATTGTCACTTTTATGGTATATTTCCGAAGAAACAAGAAGATTTGGGGAGATAAAACGCATTTTTCCAGATATTACACAATCGATGCTAACGAAACAACTCAGAGAATTAGAAAATGATGGACTTTTACATCGTGAAGTTTATAAAGAGGTTCCACCAAGAGTAGAATATTCTTTAACAAATCTTGGTCAGCAGTTTATTCCAATCCTTAATAGTATGTCTGAATGGGGAGAGTACAATTTAAAATAAGAATTGCTAACTTTTTATGAAAAAGGATTGTTTAACAAACTTACAAAAGTATTTTGTCTTATAGACGGAAAAACAGCCGGCGGTGACCGGCTGTTTTTCATTGTATACAATTAAGACTAGTTTATATGGGAATAGATTAAACAAGTAAAGTACGCACAGTTTTTATGATAGGATTTCCCCTCAATAAAATTTACGTATTAGACTGTTTGTAAGTAGTAGAAGTTATGGTCATTTTTAAAGCTTTATTAAAGTAACCTGCCAATTACTTTAATTATAAAATTTCACAATCTCTTAAAACCCAACTTTAGGTTCCAAGTTTCGTTAAATAGTTACTCCATTAAATGGCCCGTTTGTGGAAGACTGCTCTTAAAGAAATTAATAAACTTTATATATTACCTTAAACATTTTTGTTTTAAAACAGTCTGTCATTCGCTGGTACACATTTTGTATTCATTAGAAAAGCTATGTCAATTAATCGAATTCCTGTTTAAAAAAACAAGATCAACCTAACCAGATTGATCTTGTTCATTGCTTTTTAACTAAACGCCGAATATTTTTTTAAACAAGCCTTCATTCTCTTCTGTTGCTAAAATAGAACGAACGCTTTCCTCTGGCATTGCTAGTGGGAAAGTTATTTTTTCGATTCTGCTTTGAATTCTTCCAGCTGGATACTTTCCCGACAATTCCTCTACACTTAAATTTGAGGTTAGAATTGTGACTTTTTTATTATTCATGCGGTCTTCCAACACTTGAGTAAAAATACTTTCTGACCAATCTGTAGCTTTTTCTACGCCAAAATCATCAATAATAAGGACTTCCACATTTCCGTAAAAATTTAAAATATCCATTTCACGAACACCATTCTTATTGTCAAAAGTGTTTTTTAGCTCATTTAACATATTTACTGAAGAAATATATAACACATTTACATCCAATCGTCTGATAAGGCCATTCGCAATACTCACTGCCAATCGACTTTTTCCACTACCAGTTGTCTTACTATAAAGATACAATCCCTTTCCTTGATCCTTGAATTCATGGAAATTCTCCGTAAATTCAGTTGCGACACGTTTAGCAAACCCGGCTTTCATCCGGTTTTCCTCTACTTGATATATATCTGTCCTAAACCCCTTTACAGTACAATTTTGTAAATCAAGTGGAATTTTTGCTGATTTAAGCTTAGTGAGTATTTCTCTATCTTGTCGGCAATCGCAAATAGCCATTTTAACTTCACCAAGATTATTTCTTAATACAATATATCCAGAACCATCACATTGTTTATAAGGACATTTGTCTGAAACCTCGTCTAAGACTTCAAATGATTCCGTTCGCTTTTGCTCGATTGAACCATACTTCTGCTGAAGATTGCTTAGTATTTGTGAAAATTGGTCGTTTAGTTTTTCCATTAGATTTTTCCTCCTGTACATTATCTTGCTTGTAAATTAATTCCTTTTTAAAATTATGATGCTTATCGAAAATGTAGTTTGCCACATATGCAAATGACCGAATACGGTCCCTTTCGTGTTGTGGTACAAACCCATTGAAACAATTGTCAATTAACTGGGTTACTGTTTGTAAATTAAGATCCAGTTGTGCAACTTGTGTAATTGATAATCTATCCGAATCCGTTAAAACGTACTTTGCACTTTTCATTAGAAAATATCGAGCAATTTGATCAGCAAACGGGTCTTGGAAATAACTATCATTTGCTGACTTAGTGTCTTCCTCATCAATTTCTTTATAAATAATCTCTGTAGTATTCTCTGGTATTGCTCGCGCACCTTGATTATCCGAGGATTCAGTAATACTCATCGATGCGTCATTTTGCACATTCGATGGTTCACTTAATAACCGTTTTGATGAATCAGTAGACATAACTCTATCATTATAAAAAACATCATAGTGTTCTAGTCTATAACCCAGTTCATTAAGTTCCTCAACTATTTTCACTAGATTGACCCTGTACTGCAGGGTTTTGTCATATTTATATCGTGGGTTTGGATTTCTCCTTTCAAAGACATACTTCTGGTTAACAAGCTCTTTCAAGTTTCTCCTAACTGTACTTGGACTGCCTAACATGATTTCTTGAGACAATTCTTCAGAAGATTTATAAATCCAGCCATATCTTAAATCAGCAACGTTATTTGTAGAAATACGTGCTAACTCTTCAGCAATCAAGCTGTCTGAATCCTTTACTCGTTTTGACCAATAAAGTAATTGATTTAAAGTTATAGCCAATGCAAAGGTTCCTGTTAATACTACAAGTTCCTCTTTAATTACTACTCTTTTTAAAATTGAATTTGCCATGTTTTCTCCCTTCTACTTTCAAAATAAAAAGATCCCCAATTAGTTCTGATAATGAATGTCAACCACACCCAGTATTAGAAACAAATTGGGGATCTCCCTTTTTGAATAAAATTAAATAAAACTTAATTGAATTAAATTGTTTTGATTTAAAATGATTTCTATAAAGTTCTTTTGTCGCTCCTTTCAATGAATTCTATTAAAATTATAGCCTTGATTTTTAAGATTTTAAGATATTTTTATAACTTTTATTAATTTCGATTAGAATTTAATGAAAACTGAACAATAATAAATCGCCAAACACATATTGCAATATTATATGACACTCGAATTGTTTGATCATTGTTGAATACGGTAAAATTATTATGAGGGATAAATAAAGAAAATGATTATTAACTATTTACAAAAAATTTTTAAAGGTGGTAATGTATACGATGCAAATAGAAGAGATAAGAGACAATTTAGAGGCCATATACTTAGATTATTTTGATGGTTTATATACAGATCAACAATTAAAGATGATGCTATTAAACCTTTATAAAAAATGTGATATAGACATTACTGAATGGTCAGAACTTATTCTTGATGCTCAATGGAAACATGCGACAGATCAAGACTACAAAGATAAAATTAAACAACTTAAAGAAGATAATAAAGAAGAAGATGAATAATTGTTCATCTTCTTCCCCCTAAAATTTATCCTTTAATAATTTGACTTACTCGATAAATCTCCTCACTTGATATAAATGGAACCTGAGCATAGATTAAATTCGGCTCCCCTGATAGTCTAGCCACAAGATGACCTCTCCCCAAGAGATTTTCAGCACCTTTTTCTCCTAAAGCAATCTCAGAAGTCCCTGAACTACCTACTTTTAAAATTAACCTATTTCCTAAATTATCTCTTAATTGCATCGGTAATGCATCTTTATCAGGTCGTTGAGCTGCAAAAATTAAATGGATACCAGCTGCTCTGGCCTTTACTCCTAATCTTTGGACCGTTGAAGATACTGTACTCTTATATTCATCAATTAGCATCCAATCTGCAAATTCATCATGTATTAGATAAATAAAAGGAAGTCTCTCCGATTCTGGTACTTTTGTATTGTATTCTTTAAGATTAGGTACTCTATACTCTCTAAATCTTAAATACCTAGCTTCCATTTCATCTACTAAATCCTCTAAAATTTGGGAAGCTCTATCCTGATCAATCACTATTCCTTCAGCTAAATGTGGAAGATCTTCAAGATTTTGATAATCAACACCATATTTAGGGTCAATCAAAAAAACCTTTGCTGTCTCAACAGAATTAGTTGCACAAATATCTAAGATTAGTGTTTGTATCAATACCGATTTACCACTGCCAGTTTCGCCCGCAATCAGTGTATGTGGAGCGTGCTGTTCGAGACCACCGAAGGGACTACCAAGGTTTAAATATAGTAGTTCACCATCAACTTCCTTAACACCAATAACAAAGTTTAAATTTGTATTAGTAACATCATTTTTTACTTTTCGTTTATTCCAAACATTTGCTAATGATATGGTCTCTCTTTCAGGTCTTTCAATAAATACAACAATCTCTCCGGGTTGTGGTAGAACGTTAATTATATTTAGGGCATGGGTAGTTAACAATTGCGATTTCTTTTTTTCGATATCCTCAATTCTTAAACGATCAGAACCTTTAAGTTTTACAATAGCCGCATTCGGAGTAAGTCGAGCATCTAAAACTTTTCCTTGTAAGTTGTAGGTAGCTAATGCCGCCTTTAAAGTGTTTACTACATTCGCGATCCACTCTTTATCTGATTCCTTCTGGTTTTCTTCATTAAGATTTGTGATTATCCAATCATTAAGACTGTTATTAATATTAAGTAAAAGTCCTTGCGAAGATGTGACTCCTTCACCGGTTTCTTCTTCTTGTGGAGTTGTAGTTATTTCTTCTTTACCAATAATTATTTCTGAATTTGGATCTAACTGCTCAGAAGGGATAACTTCGATATCCTTCCTTTTTGTTTCTGCATGTTCTTCCTTATTAACATCACTCATTATATCTTCACTCGGTAATAACGGAGCAAATTGTTGCCATGTTACGTCATTTGCAAACTTAGACCTAACACTATATAACGGTTTTTCATTCAGTATTGATAATAATAACTCCCTAACAGACTCTCTAGAATATACCTCTTGATACCCGTTTGTTAGTTCATTAATTTTTAACTGTTCACTTTCTAAACTATCAGGACCCTCATTGGTTGTAGGAACAAATACATGGGAATACCCTTTTATCTCTATTTCTACTTTACCTGATCTAATAAGCTCGCGCCATTTTTCTATTGATGCAGAAGAGTTTTGCATGTATATTGTTCCCTCAACAAGCAAGTCACTTATCTTGGATAGCCAAATATCCTTATCCAATCTGGATGGAACTCCAAATAAGGCATTATTTATCCTTGAAACAGTATCAATAAGCTGTTTCTTTGATGTTTTTTTCGAGTTAGATAGATTTTTAATATCAACAAATTTAGCTTCAGTAACAAGTAGTTGTAAATAGTATTTTCCATCCTTTTCAAAAGGACTTATAGCAAGTATATCCGCAATTTGCTCTTCTTTTTTTCCAAGCCAATTGGCATAGTCATCAAGGAAATACCAGCCTACGCTACTCCCTTCATGAGTTTCTTCTTTTGTAATAAGTTTGCTTAATACAACTCCCATTAACTCACTAGCATATCTGCCTATTTTTGCAGCTCTTAAAACAATATCACCAGAGAGTTCATTTGCCTCATTAATAAAATAATCAGCCAATCTTTCTATCTCATCATCAGTAATCCCTAAATTTAAGGCTTTAAACTTCCTCTTTAATATGATTCTTAAAAGTTTAAGTGATGTTGTGGTGGAAACAACTAAATTTGGTCCATTCGTTTTATTATGTTGGTATTTAATTATATTTACACCTTGGCTTTTTAAAAGCCGTCTATCTAGTAATTCATCATAGTTGGCAACCCATTCTCCTAATTTATGAGACTCTTCAAAAATGTTTTTTGTATCATTGTTTTGGAAAGTAATCTGTCTTGACGGTAAATAATACATCTCACTTTCCTCATCAACATTCTTAGTTATGCTTTTTATGAATTTCAAGTACTCCCAACCTTCTGAGGTTTGGCTTGGACACACTAAATATGTGATTGATTTTAACTCGTCCTTGGCTGATGGGCGGCGACGTGACCATCTTGCTGGATAAAGGTCTAAAATACTTGGTATATGATTGATAGTGTCAACCTTAATCCAATCAAAATTAGCATGTCTTGAGATTACATCCTGTAAGAATACTAGATCATATGGTTTCCCCTCTTCACTTTCAGAAACCGAGGATTGGTGAGCCATTACTCCTATACGAAGTTTTGCCATAAAATCACTAGTAACCTCACTAGCAACAAACATATCTGGATCAGAATCCGTACCTTCAACCATTTTAGAATATATTTGATTTAACTTATTTGTGTCCCTATGCCTTAATACTACCTGACATCTAATGTTGTCATTTTTGTTATTTAATTTTGAGATTGAGTCTACTATAGCTAGAGGCAATCTCGTTGAATCAGAATTATATAATACAACACCTAAATTTGCACCCTCATGTGGTTGAAGATCTAAGTAGCGTTCCAATAAATTAGTCAACTTGGCACTTGCTTCTCTAGGATCTTCATTGGTTTCTTGATAACTAGTTTTAATAATAGGCATCTCCATAAGGCTATAGTCATTCAACGAATCAGTTATTGCTAGGATTTCCGGTATTCCCTGACCGTGAAACCCTAAGCAAACTTCTGGATAATAAGGATGTTCAATATCTTGAACTAGTTCATCGAAGAAAAGTTTAGCATCTCCAAATTCAAAGTTCTCCGTCAATAGCAAATACTTAATTACCTCTTTAAGTTGCTTCATTTTTACCGCAAGTCCAGCCATCCTCATCGGATGCCACGGGGGTATAATTGCTAAAGGCTTACTATCCTTGACTTCAACGACACCAAGCTTCATGATTGGATACCACAATTTTAATCTATTGACATCCCCTTTAGCATATGTTGCCAACGCTTTAATTAAGTTTCCATACAAATTTGATTGTATTATATGAGTCTCAGATATTAAGCCTTCTTTAAGCCATTGTTTGAGAGATTTACTATACTCATTTGAAAATGCATTCCATGACTCTATTATTTCGGAATATCCGTTTTCATCAATTCTGTCTTCACTTTTTGCCTGTTCTAACTCAAATAAAAATTGATTATTAATATTCTTTTCTGATTCATAAACCCCCACTAATGAGCCTTTATTTTGCCTATATACTGCTTGTAACGTATATACATCACTTAATGATATTCCTTGAAGCTTACCCTTTTTACTAATAGGATTTTTAGAAACACTAGTCGCTTGAAATGGATGTTCACTTAGTCTATTCAGATCATTATAGAGTTCTAAACCTACTGCATTAGGTGAACCTTCCCAAACTAATTGAACCTTACAATATTGCTCTATTCCATGTTCATCCTCATAATATAATTCAATATAAAACTTAATTTGTCTTGATCCCTTTGAAATGGAATGATTTTTTTTGAATTTTCCCTTTAACCTTTTTCGTTCACTTTCAATGAATTCATCGTATTTAAACAGCCAAAATGTTTCCCATTCTATAAATGGACTTGTTAATTCATCTAAACCTTTATATCTTGTACTGAAGAATAATCCTAAATCCGTATTAAGATCTAACCAAGCACTTTTTTTATCCCTTTTTTGCGTCTTTACTTTTATTACTTTCTTTCCATAAGTGGCCTCTGATTGAGCAAACAACCTTTCAAGAGCTTGGGAGAATCCTACTAAAAAATCAGTACATTCAATTGGTTTTCCATATATAAACTTATCCCATTTTGCTTTCAACTTTTTGTCTGATTCAATCTGATATCTATGGTTGTCATAAAATAAACTATCTTCTTCATTAGGCTCTTTTGCTTTCCTTTTTTCTAATAAATCAAGATAATCGTTATCTTCTTCTGTTATTAGGTCGGAAAATTCATCTTCTAGGAACTGTCTTGTCTCTTCTGCAAGGCTGCTTTTTTTTGCAATCTTTATTCCTGAAAAGAAAGAACCAATATGATCGCTTTCCCACTCGTATTTTGAAATGATATCCGATTCAGCAGTCCAACCGGGCTTTGAGCTAATAAAGTCATGAATAGCAGGGTGTATTGACTCAGGAATAAATTCTTTTACTTCCTCAAATGAATTCCTTAATTGCTCATTCTCTATTACATCTCTAGTGGGTGTTAACTTATATAAATAATAACTCCTTTTAGTTTTTAACTCCTTAAATGAATTGGCCCAATTCTTTTTATAAGTTAACCTGTTATCAGGAATTATATAGAAGTATCCAGAATCTCTTGGAATTTTTAACGCAGGTAATGCCCAACCTAAAGCATCAATTAAAGTAGCACCATCTTCTACTATTTTTTCTCGTGTTAACGCAATATAGTTACTAAACATTTCTAAACTACTATCAGTGGTACTAAGTAATCCTAATAGTGCTTTCTCCCATATATTCAATAAACGTTCGCTTCCATTTATGGATGCAATATCGTTTGTTGCAATCTTAACCCATAAACGGGGATTAGCTTTTAAATCATTAGCACCAATTGTGAAAATATTCCTCAATGAAGGACCCTGATCATCGTTATTATTAGCTAATAGTAGAGCAGGTTTTTCCGTAAAAGCATGTCGTAACGCGGTGGTTCTCTCAGTTGTAATAATAGACTCAGGCAAATTTTGACCTACAGCTAATTCAGCCGGTATCTTAATATCAACAATTTGACTTAAATATTCATCCTCAAGAATCTCCTTACAGATAATCGATACTTGTGGTCCTGATAATCTGTCTAGTAAAAATCTAGCAATTCCGTCACTATGATCAGATCCAATATTTTGTTTTAAGAATTCCACTGCTACCTTCCCGATTAATTCTAACTGGTTCATTAAATCCCATCCTTCGCAAAAGGATTTTCTACATAGGCAAAAGCGTCTGATAATCTTCTTAGTAGACCCATGCTTGATAATCTTTGTTCTAATCTTAGAGCATTTTCCGAAAACGCTTCTAAATCAGCTTGACCCGAATTAGTAACCTCAATGGCTTCTTTATCACCAATAATAAATCCATACTTATCATGCAACTTTCTGAGGAATTCTTTGAACTCCATTCTTTCCGGAACATTAGTTAATACTAATGTTTTTAAAAGGTTATCCGTAGGAGCATATCTTATTCGTTGACTATTACGACTAGATGATAAACCTATTTCCTTCCCCCATACTCTATGAAAATTGTTCACATGCTGTTTATGGCGAATAACAGCTTTATCCACTAACTCATCTATTAAAGCATCTGGACTTTCAAAGGACGACAGGTCTTCAGTGGTAGATGGCCATAAAAACTTCTCTTGTAATAGCTTTTGAGCTTCGAAAAAAGGGTCTGGTAAAGTAAATATTTTATTCCATTCATCTGTTTCTTTTATTGACCTTATGTATTGTTCTAAAGCTTGTCTTGAAAGATTATTATTATTTATATATGAATCTGAAGCTAAATCTCTTATTATCGTTTTTTTAGGAGCAAGAATTTCTATTACAAACATTGTTTTATCCTTGTGTTGCAAAACATTTTTTGACCTATTTAAAAAATATAAAATCATATGTAGGCCAGTTATATTTACTATATGTGGGAGAGTATCATATGCGGGTATTTTACAATTCATAATACTATTCCAGTCTTCCGCAACATTCGAAAACTCTGGCATATATTCATACGGTAAATAGGTACCTTTTGTATCTTTAATAGCATCCTCAATACCCTTATTAGGTTGCAATAATTGGGCCAATCGATTATAAATAGAGTTTGAATTCAAAATGTTAGATTCGAAAAAAGTTAAAATATTGTCAACTTGCCCTGAACGCGAAATCATTAAATACAACAATTCCCCCGTTCTCCCAAAAAACCTTCTATCATTCTGGACCTTATCACCGTTAATCCTTAAATCCTCATAAAGACATTCTTTCCCATACGGAAAAATAAACTGTGAACTCCATCTCTTATTATTTTCCCCCTCAATTGTATTGTTCTGAAGAAATTTGATTGATTCATAAAAATCCTCAAATTTTTCAAAGTTTTTTTGTAGGTACATTAAATTTGGATATTCACTTAGTCCTGCAAAATTTGACTCTGCCAATTTCGTCCATTCTTGCCAAGCCTTTTTTTCATCCTTGTGTTCTTCATAATCCCTATAAACTACTTCTATATACGGATTATTAAATAGTAGATTTCTTAAATATATTCGGGAGTATGGATTATAACTTAGGGCATTAAAAGATTGTTCCTTAAAAGCTGTGTTTTTTTGATACTCAGAGCTTAATACACCTAAGAACTCCATAATACATAACCACGGAGTTTGTTCATCATATAATCTATGACCCCAAATTGCCTCATCTACCCAAAAATCAAGCTGTTTATAGGCAGATGTTCGCGGGAGAGTTTGTAACATTAATACACCTCCAATGTCTTGTGTTCTACAATTCCTTTTTCATTTACTTTAAGAAGCTTTAAAGCAAAAAGTCCATCTTCATCCTCATTTTCTGCTCTTCTTCTATCCTCTAGCCTCTTTAAAAGTTTGCTCTTAAATGCTAGTATGTCCTCATAACATTCTCTCGAAAAGCTTCCCGGTAAAGCCCCTTCTGCTACTCTAGAAATAAACTCGTATCTAACTAATTGCATGTGAAGTCTAACTGGAGGAATATCATTTGAAAAACCTACGGTTAAATAGATTTTTTGGTTTTCCTGTCCTATTTCAAACTTTACGAACTCACCCCTGTTTTGTTTAACAGATATAAACTCTTCTAATACCCTACTAATCTTAGCTTGCGAATGATTTCCGGAAGTAGACAAAATCACTCGATCTTTGTCCTCAACTAATAGACCTGTGGTAATCCTATTCAATCCCTTTACCATTCTGGTAATATAATGAGAATGAATTCTTTCTTGCTTTAACAATAGTCTATAAACTTCATTTAGAAATTCACCGGCATATTGAAAGGTTGTTAAATTCCACATTTTTAACCTATCTTCTAAGTCTTCAGGGATAACAAAGAATAGTCTTTGCCTTTGAGATTTTAGCATCTCCAAGAAATTATCCTTATCTAAAATATCACCTTCAAGGTATGCCTTTTTTTCTGAGGTGAACGTTGTATCCGCACCATAATATTTATCAGTAAGGACAAGTTTTTTATAAAGTTCATAATACTGTTTATCATCTTCACCAAAAATTAGGATATTATCAATTAAAGCATTTGTTTCAGTTCCAATCCCAAACTTATTCAATGTAACGAAAACATCTATTGAACTTCTTTTTCTATCAGAGAGATTTTCTCCAAAAATATTCCGAAAGATACTTGCTAAATATGTAGAATTATTACTTGTTATTTTAGGAACATCACTACATTTTAAAAGTTTATCTTTAACATCAGGATGGCCTAGCAGCATATTTGCAACCAACAACAGTAATTGCCTTAAAGGCAAATGAAGTCCATTAATTTCACATAAAGTTAATAAATCGGTTAACCTTTTTATTATCAAACTTTCTTCACTTTCTAATCTTCTCTTGTTTTCTAGGATTGGGCAGATAGATTCTCCTGAATTAAATGGACATTCAGTACATTCTTCCCAACCCGGATTTTTTAGTATTTCCTTGATTATCTTTGGTAATAAAGTAGCTGAATTTGTTTGACTTAGATTGTATAACTTTAATCCAAAACCCGCCTTTTCTATTTGACCGTCAATAAGAAGTTCTTCAATAGCGTTTCTTGTAGCAATCACGTTATAGGTTTGTGTAGTATTTTTCCAAGAGTCTAACAATTGCCCGTCATTTGCAGCCACTATAAAAACAGTATGGTTTTCTTCTCCCACCACAGAGTCAGCCATCAAAGATAATTTTTCTTTTTCCTCATCCGATAATTCACTAAGGTCTTTTATAAAAATAACCTTATTCCTATTAACATTTAGTTCATTAATTTTATTATTTTCATTCCAAGTTGATTCGGATCCATCAAGACGCTTCCAGACTTCTCGACAATAAAAAGTCTTACCATCGCCAGCAGTTCCAGTCAAAACTATATTTACTGGGCTATCTGACTTAAAGTTCTGAACAAGTTCATCAAGATAAGCCATATCAACTTTTATTGGGGTTACTTTTTTCCTTTTAATAATCCTTTGAATTGTTTCATCATACATATTATCATTTCTTGGAATTGGACCATACTGTCTAAGAAAACTGATCCAATTGGAATTATTATTATTCAAAATTTTACTCATCCCCTTTATTGTGAAAACCGTTGCATATATTTTCTTACCAAAATTATACCAAAGAATAGGTAATTGAAACTATTCTTTTAAAAATGCAAGTTTCGGTACTGTACAAAATATATTAAGGATGTAGTTTATTAGATAAAATTAGGAACTTCTTCAATAACGACATGAATCTCATCGCAATAACCCAATTGAGCCTCATCAATACTATTATCAACGATTTCCCAAACTAAGTGATGAAACATCGTTTTAAGAAATACAAACGTTATAGTTGTTATACAAAATTGATTGATTTTCAATGAGATCAGTATTCCGCAAACGGGCCATATTCTTGAATAAAATATTTGTACAAATTGTTGTGGGTGAAGAGATTGTGAGAATTTACACTTAAATTAACGGGGCAGAATAATTCAATAAGAACGTTTAACCCTTAAAGAAAGATTTTGATATTATTAAAATTAATTAGAACAATTAGGGTGGGATTTTAGTGCAACGTGAAAAGTGTCCTTGTTGTGGCTTTCCAACATTAGAAGAGCGTGGATTTTTTGATATATGTGAACTTTGTAATTGGGAAGATGATGGACAGGATGATCCATATGCAGACAAAGTTTGGGGTGGTCCAAATGGGGATTACTCTCTTACAGAAGCAAGAAGAAATTTTAAAGAAAATCTCATTATGTATAGAGATAGAAGAAATATACTTAGTCAAACCGATAAAGAAATTGAAACAAAAAAGTTTTTAATAAGTGCGTTCGTTGAATTAGGCAAGTGTGAACCAGATTCGTTAGAATCCAAGGCACTTTGGAGCAAAATAAAGTCCTACGAGAAGATTTTAAGTTCCTTTTTGAACTAACGGGTAGCGTTAGTTCAACGAGAAAAAGTAGTAAGATCTTCAACAATCGGGCGCTTTTCCCTAATAAGGAATAACGCCCTATCGCATATAAGGGTCATTTACTTGAATAGGGATTGTTGTAACTGAACTGGATATACTAAACCCAAATGTAATTTTGAGTGATGAAAATGAACAAAAGTGGTCATCTTTTATTGATTTTATTAAGTATATTAGTTTTTGGGATGTATTACGGTACAGCAAATGCAAAACCGAGCGATACTCTTTCTTTTATTGAGGAAAAGTTTACTGAAGCAGGACAACTCAATCCTTTTGAAATCCAGTTAATGTCTTTTAAGCATGGTTTAATGGTAGGCGAACCAAAACAAGCAGTTGAATTGTGGATATTAGGAGTAAATAATCGTAGTGGTGCTGTTCAATATGCGATGTTGTCCCCTTCGCTTCAAGAACAATCAAGGAGTAAATTTGAACAAACTCGCTGGGTAACAGGTCAGTCAAGCCCTTCGGTTAGTAACTTTCGTTTTACCAAAGTAGAAAAGCTTAGCGAATCCAGAACGCAGTATACCGTTAATTACGATTTATGGGCATCATATGGAGATTTTGGTAGTGGTCAGAATATTATAATCGTAGAAAAGAATTTAAAACCATTTAGAGGGAATTTTAAAAGATAGCATTTGAGTGTAGATATTTTATTTTTGTTTGAAATGGTAAATAATGATTGGTCTTATTGAGACTAGAGTTACTAGAAGTTGGAGGATGTTTATGGAAAAGTATGGGCTAAGTTTTAGTTTAAGAGCGTTGAAAGAAAATAAGCCTGAAGTGTGGGAACGATTTAAGGATGACTTTAAAGATATTAAGATTGAGGATGAAGAAGTAGTGTTGTAGGCCTGTTCAAAAGTCGCTATCTACATCTTTTTTGCCTTTCATTTTGTCGGACTATGTATAAAGAAATAGCCGTCAACTTTAATGACTATGCTACAATGGTCATTAAAGCTGACGGCTAT
>JAEWMK010000468.1 GCA_023457235.1 Bacillota bacterium | reverse complement strand
CTGTTCCCTCCGTCACTCTTGATAAGAGATTTACTTTTATTCAATTATGCATTTGAATCAAAAATCAAAAACCCTTCATCCGATAAGGAAGAAGGGCTTAATAGCTTCATTCAACCTTATCTTTCAGACATTTGATCGTCTGCAGGATTTAGCACCTTACAAGCATTGCCTGTGGTTGCCGGACTTCTTCGGGCCTATTCCCTCCGTCACTCTTGATAAGAAAAGTTATAAAATTATGATAATTTGGATTATAGAGTAATTTTTTTCAACCGTCAAGCTTTTATAAAAAATAATTAAAAAATGAGTTCAAAACAGAACTCATTTTTTAGATACCTTACCCTTCATGTTAATTATTTTGTGATTCCAACCCCATGGTATTTTCTATATGGCTTGGGTGGTAATTGTAGACCTATTTTAACAATATCTGTGATACACACTCCACATGCGTCGAGTGCTGACGGTAGGATAATAATAAAATATAATTGAGATGTAGTGGTGTAAAAAAAGCTGATTTATCTTCAAAACAATGAAAATAAATCAGCTTTATCGTAAGTGATAATGTGATTTTGTAAATATGGAAGTCAAAGTAAAGAAAGTGGACTCCAATACCCAAAACTTAGGAGTAACAGACTGCTGATGCCAAGGAATCACCAATTAATCCGTTAGAGAGGCTTCGTTTTATCTTTTATGTTGACAATTTATTATTGGCAACGTAATTCAATCCAAAAACAATAATAAAGATTTTTTCGTTAAAATAATTATTTAGTTCTCCATAAAATTAACTTAGCTGTTTCAACTCCTCCCCTAACTCCTACTTCAAATACAACCTTTGGGTGCAACTTTTTTACATTCTCAACAAATGCCATAATTTGATAATTGCTTACTCTTCTAGGGGATCTTGAATAACTGCGATATGTTTTTCCTAAATTTTCAACGATACCTTCATTAATTAACATCTCATACACTTCTTTTTGAATAGTTCCTTTAATCATTTATGATTTCCTCCTCTATAACAAAAAAACCGTGATGTCCAAAAAGGAAATCACGGTTTTCGTTTCTTGATAATACTATTTATATTTTTCTTAAATATTATATATGCGAATTCTACTCATTTTAACTATTGTTAATATTTTTCTCGATATTTTCTTAGAATAGACCTGTATCTCTAGGACTTTCTTTACTAATCATAATATAAAACCTTTATGTTCTTGGGTCGGCGCTATTCTTTAAGTTTTAATCTCTCCAAAAAATTACTGTTTTGAGATAGCCCTCCATATTCATCAACTATAAACGAGGAAAAGTATCTAATCTTAATTATAAGACGTTCCCTTTTGAATCACAAAATGTAAAAAACAATAGCAAATAACGCAAAAAATAGCATGGTAATTCGCATATGAATTTAACCATGCTATTTTTTTATTTATTGGCTCTGTTAAAGTAGAATGTTGATATTTGATACAATATTAAATCCATAGTATAATCGTCATAAGAACAAATATTCGGGAGGAGAACAGAATGAGCAAAGCGTTTAATAATCTACTAAAGCACATTGGTAAATTACCACATAGCAAAAAGAACAAGTATATCAATGGGTAAAACGCTATGTTCAGCCTTTTTCCTCTGTCGGTGGTCGTTTAATAAATGAAATGCGGGAGACACGCTTTAAAGAAGGATTTGAATGTCCTCATTGTACGTCTGAACACGTTGTTCGGTTTGGAAAATATAATGGTCGCCAACGTTATCGTTGTAAATGTTGTAATAAGACTTTCACTGATACAACCAATACCGTTTTATATCGAACTCGAAAAGGTAATGAGTGGATTACATTTGTTGAATGTATGTTCAAGGGTTATTCCCTGCGAAAATCAGCCAAAATCGTAGGGGTTACTTGGGTTACACTTTTTTATTGGAGACATAAACTCTTGAATGCCCTTAAACAAATGGATTTTGAGAAATTTGAAGGTATCGTTGAAATTGACGAGACCTATTTCCTATACTCTGAAAAAGGAAAACGAGGCATCACAGACCGAAAACCTCGAAAACGTGGTGGAAAGTCTAAACATAGAGGTATTAGCCACGAACAAGTATGCGTTCTTGTAGCCAGAGACCGTACAAAAGCAACTGTTTCAAAAGTTGCTTGTATGGGGCGTGTTGTAAAAGACAAAGTAGATAGATTAATTGGCTCTAAATTAACTACTGAAAACGTACTTGTAACAGATGCTTGGAGAGCTTATAAAACATATGCGAAAGAAAAAGGGTTAGAACATTAACAATCAAATGATGGTAAATATGTAATCAAAGGCTTATATCATATCCAAAATGTCAATGGTCTCCATTCTCGTATTAAACAATGGATAGACCGATTTAAAGGCGTAGCTACTAAATACCTCGACAATTACCTCGCTTGGTTCTTGTTCATTGATAGTCGTAGTAATGAAAGTACAAGACACAATATCAAAGAATTCTTCTTAACATCATTTGTATTTGAAATGACAGATACTTATGATACCTTACGCCTGTCAAAATTAAGTGTGTAGTTCTGGTTCGCCTAATTGTATAAGGCGAAACTTTCAGCTATGTGAAACGTATGTATTATTGAAGAATAATATCATTATAGTGGGCGGGTGATAAATATGAACGATGAAGTATTGAAGTTTGTAATAATAATTCTTATATTTTCTGTACTTCTGAATATGTACCAGTATATTCAAATCAAACGTTATAAATTGAACGAACGTTCTTATAAAGTATCTTGGCAAGAAGCGATGAATTTAAAAAATCCTATCAGCCTAATACTGTGGTGGATGTTGTGTTCCTTTTTGGCAATTGGACTTATTTTTGGTTTTGTTACTTTATTTATACTTTAAATTTAGAGTGGGAAGCCTTAAAAGATAGGCTTCCTCTATTTATTATGCAATTTTCAACATTAACCTTTAACAGAGCCTATTTATTTGTAAAACACACTCAAACCATCAGAATGTTCAAATAGAATTACAACATCGCTATAATAAAGATATAAATGAAAAACAAATGGAAAGTTGATATAAATTATCCCTTTTCAAAGGAGGTATGTATGGTGAATCGAAAAGTAACCAAAGCAGTTAAGAATATGACGTTGAGACAATTAATGGTGAATATTGACGTTGACCGTTTAGAAGGAGCGGATGTGGTAACAGGTTTTTCTTATGATTTAACCATTGAAGAATACCTTGAAAACTTTTTGAAACGTAATCCTAATTATGTAGAAAATCAAGTCAAGATGCGTGAATATCTCAAAGGATTTAAACAGTAGAAATTATGGAGGGGAGTTACTGATAATATACAACAAATCAAGGGTGCGAACCTATATGCGGTTTCGTACCTTATTTATTTATGAAACGGAGCGTATTGTTATGATGCTTTCCTGCCTGTATATAATATAAAGAGTTTACACAAAAATGGAGTTCTGGATAGGACAAGTAGTTTTTGGTTTGAAAGAATTATTTCACCGCTTGAAAAAACAAAGGAGGCAAAGATTATGTTAGAAGTAAACGATATTGTACGTTCAAAGAAACAGAATAAGGTTGTCATTCCATATCTAATCACAGCAATTGAAGGTGAAAATGCTAAATGTGTTAATTTGATTGACACTTACGACTACACAATCCCACTTGTAGATTTGTATTTGTGGATTGTTCAGGGAAATTCACTCACCGAAGATAAGTCACGAAAAGAGGCAATTAGAGAATGGGCTAACAAAGCCTGTGACCGTAATGACGAGGCATTGAAGAAATTAAACGATTAGTTATCGCTGTCAGAGAAAATAGCATGGTATTCTCATACGAATTATCTTGCTATTGTTTTATTCGTTTTTAAAGAATACCCAATCAATTCAAATGTTCAAATAAGTTTTAACACTGCTATAATATAAATGTAAATGAGAAATGAGGGGAGTTAAATGCAAAGTTTTTTCTTGATACTAATGGGCGTGTTTATCGTTGTTGCAAATGTAATTGGATATATTTCTTATAAAAAAAAGAAAAACCTGTATTTTGTCGCTTTGACAATATTAATGTTAGCAGTTTTATTTGGTTCAATCGGTGGAGCATTGGCATTGTTTATTATTCGTGATGCTTTTGCAATATTTTACGGAATGCAAGTGGCATACTACTTACTAATAAATAGTGTCATAGTTTGTTTAATTGCAATTTTTGTGACTGTAATAAAAAAATATAGAAACGGATAAAAAGAGAATTATTTTACTCTGCAAAGGACTTTATCATGTCCTTTGCATTTTTTATTTCATATAAATTATATCCTTCACATCAAAGACCTTATCAGTTAAACCGATTCTTTGTGCAGGAGTTTCCTTTTTATCCCCTCTGCCGAACGGAAGACAGTAGTTATAATACGTTCTTAAAATCGTTAAAGCGTATTGTGCATACTTAGGATTAAAATTGGCGTAGATATAACTTTTCCCTTGTCCTGTGGCTGTTACTAAAGGTCGTTCCAGTATGGAAATTCGTCTGCGTATTTGTTGAATGAAGCTGTTCGTGGCATGGTCATTGATGTTCATAATGACAGAAGCTAATTCATGAGTATCAAAACTGCTTACATCTGTTCGGCAATCCACCGAATAGCTCCCTTTATCTCTCGGACAGAGTGGATGTTCTAATGGATTGTTTAGCCATACCACTGCTCTTTTATGAGGGAAATCAACCTCTTCACAGAAATGATGGGTTTGTAATTTTTCTTGTAAATACAGCTCCGCTAAGGTATAAAGAGACCTTGTTGAATAGCCATAAGAATTTCCCCAATCTGTTAAATATCGTTTTGCTTCTATATAGTCCTCATACTTTTGCTTGGTTGATTTTGTCTTATCCATCTTGCTTACAAAATGATGGGCATTATACAGACGTATATCATCCGAGAACACACGATAGATGGCAGTTGCAAGGGAAGAATCATCATCTGTGACAAATCGCCATTCTTTTGCCTGTACTAATTGTTTTATCAACCAAAAATGAGCAAATGTCGTATAGGTAGAATTAATATGCATCCCCTTAATCAGCTTACTTCGGTTCTTAATTTTTGTTAGTTCCTCTACATATTCAGGGTAGGTCTGGTCATCCTCTTTCGTTGGTTCTTGTGGATAGTAGGACAACCTGAAACGGTCATTTTTCCGACAAAATGAATCCAGATGGTCTTCTCGATAGAGAAGGGTATCTTCCTCTAATTGGTCAATATCAAAGTCCCAATCATAAGCGACATCGCTACGGAACACATATCGAGAATGAACATCTGCGGTTATGACCACATGGGTTTGTAAAGCAGAATCATCCGTAAAGGAGGTATCAAAACTTCCTTTGCCTTTTCTCCGAATGTTGTTTAGATTGTATTGCATTTTATCTGTATTCAACCGTATTTCATTAAAGGCTTTATCGTGAAAGCC
>JAEWMK010000467.1 GCA_023457235.1 Bacillota bacterium | reverse complement strand
CCCTTGCTTGAGTATAACCCCCGTTTTTTAAAGCTTTTCTTAACCTTTCTCCAAAGTTATTAACTCCATTCATAAATTACCTCCCCACAAACGTGTGTCATTATTTTAAAATAAAGACAAAAAATTTCGTAATTTTCAGTTGACACCCCACAAATGTGGGGTTTATAATTTTGTTATAATACGGTTGCGCACCATAATTTTACCACTCCTTGTATGGAAAAAATAATATTTAGAAAATATTTCATTCTTTCAATACTGATTCTTAGTTCTTTTTTTGTAATATTTTTCAATTTTAATATTGCAAAATTGAATTGGAAATATATGGAAAATAATAGGATAAAAAATAAGTATCAATTGGCTTTAAATATATTAGGTAACTACATAATTCATTGGGGGGCATAGCTAAAAAATAAAGATAGGAGTAGATAAATTTGTCTAATAAAAAACATATTCCTTCTTTTGGAATTAGAGTAAAGAAAAGACTTATTGAGCTGAACATGACACAAAGGCAGTTGGCGAAGAATATTGGAGTTAATGAAAATTACCTAACTGATATTCTAAATGGAAGACGTTCAGGAAAAAAATACATTGATCGGCTAACAAAGACATTAGCTCTTGATATAGATGAAAAGTAACTTATATTAAGAATGAAGTTGAAAAGAATATGTTTGACCTTAAGTGGAAATTTTAAACATAAAATTTATTTCAAATTAATGATAAAAATTATCATAATTACATTTCGTTTAGTATAAGAGGTGGAATCCATTGTTAGCCTATGATCAATTATCACATTTGTCAAATCGAAGAAAATATGAGTATGAATTGCAACGTGCGATTGACATAGAAAATAATGTGGGAATCTTATTTTTAGATTTAGATCGTTTTAAATATATAAATGACTCGCTTGGGCATAGAGTTGGAGATAAGCTCATTGTATCAGTTGCAAAAAGGATAAAAGATATTGTTGACAATGATGCGATTGTATTAAGACAAGGTGGCGATGAATTTACTATCCTTGTCAAAGGTATAGGAAAAGACAATATTTCAAAACTTGCAAAAGACGTTTTAGATCACATGAAAAAACCTTTTATTATTGATCAACATGAAATATTGATAACATGTAGTATTGGTATAAGCATTTATCCGGAGCATGGCAAGGATATTGAAACGCTAATGAAAAATGCAGATGCAGCGTTGTATTGGGTAAAAGAAAACGGAAAAGACAATTATTTAATTTATGAAGACTATATGATTGAAAAATCTGCTAATATTATGAAATTAGAATTGGAGCTTCGAAAGGCAGTTGAAAATCAAGAATTTATCCTCTATTATCAACCAGAAATTGATCTAAATACGGAGGAGATTGTTGGTTGTGAAGCATTAATTAGATGGGATCATCCTGACAGAGGGATTATTTCCCCAGATAAGTTTATACCGTTGGCTGAAGAGACTGGCCTAATTAATCAAATTGGGGAATGGGTGCTTAGAGAGGCATGTAAACAAAATAAAAAATGGCACGATACAGGCTGGTCTGATATTCAAATGGCGGTCAATATGTCTGTTTCCCAATTAAAACAATCGAATATAGTTACAACTATTGAAAGTATATTAAATGAAACACAACTTGACCCGAGATTTTTAGAGATAGAAATAACAGAGAGTATTTCAATGGTAACTGAGGAAGAAAAAATAAAGAAGTTATTTGATTTAAAAGAATTTGGTATCAATTTAGCCATTGATGATTTTGGAACGGGCTATAGTTCCCTGAAATATTTAAATAAATTGCCTTTCGATACATTAAAAATAGACAAATATTTTATAGATGAAGTTGGAAGGTCTAATTATTCTACATCTTCACTAATGGTAAATGCGATTATTTCTTTGGCAAAATCATTAAATCTTGAAGTCGTTGCTGAAGGCATTGAAACACAGGAACAAATGAAATATTTAAAAAAACAGAAATGTGATATTGGACAGGGGTATTTCTTTTGTAAACCACTGCCAGCAGATGAGCTGGAAAAGTTTTTTAAAAGGTAATACTT
Source organism: Bacillota bacterium (assembly GCA_023457235.1). Lineage (GTDB taxonomy): Bacteria > Bacillota > Bacilli > Bacillales > Bacillaceae_J > Schinkia. Next base: position 2,161 of record JAEWMK010000467.1, on the reverse strand, counting down.
GGTACATAATATCAACAAAAGGAAAAATTCTTTTAAAAGTGGATGGCTGTTTCAAAAATATTATGCATTTAAAACAGCCCTTAATATAATTATTGTAATAAAGTTTGAACTTTACGTATAACTTCCTCTACCTTTTTCGCATTATTCGCATACATTTGTTTTGCTTCTTCATTTTCAGTGGCGAGTGCAAATAATTCTAAATCTGCTTGGCATTTTTTTATTGAAGATAATAATAAGGGCATTTCTGTTGGCTTAGGAACTTGGATCTTATCATCAAATAAATCCACTGTTAACTGACCGAATGAATCCACTTGACCTAAAAACACATTTTCAATTGCGACCCCTTGTTTATCAAGTTCAGTCTTTAACCAGGCTTGATTTAATCCAAGTGTAGCCAATGGTTCGTTCAGAATTTTCCCATCCATAATAACCGTTTGCGGTTCTTTTTCATCCGGTATTTTTACATTTAAATCTTTAAGTGTCAGTGGCTGGTGATCCCGTTTTAGCAATACATTTAACTCGCCCGTTGGTTCAAGGACTGCAAATTCGACATCTGCAAACTTAAACGCATTTTTCGTACGTAGTTGTTTTAGGAGCATATCTGTTGTAAATTGTTCCTTTTTTAAGTTATCCTCCATTACCTTTCCATCTTTTATTAAAATAGTTCCTTTGCCATCTATAAAGTCGCGGACAACTTTGCTTTTTAGTGCGATAAGATCTAGTATGAATGTAACTCCAACCCAAACGACGATGGCTAATACTCCGTAAAAATAGTTGATACCCAAATCAAGGATCATAACAGCAGCTATTCCGCCAAGCGTAATCCTGGAAACATAGTCAAAATAAGAAAGCTGGGCCACCTGCTTTTTCCCGGACAATTTTGCTGCAAAAAATAATAAAACGAGCATTCCCAATGTACGAAGTATAATTTCAATCCAATTTAACATATTACTATACTCCTTTTAGATCAAATGCGCCTTGGCGTATTTGTGCCCAGATTTTTTCGAGCTTGCTCGAAAAACTTCCTCTAAAAATCTGAGGCATCCGCCGGAGGCTTAACTTTATTCAGTAGGGATTTGAACTCCCACTGAATTGAATACTAGATTGCATCCATCCCTCCACTGATGAAAGTGGGTGAATTCTGCTGAAAAAAGTTAAATTTAAAGTCCTTTATATTGTGGTTCCTCCATTTCCAGCTGCTCCACCCGTTTGCCAAGATCAACAACAACTTCGTTTAAGATGTCTCTGGCTTCATTTAATATTTTCCGGGCTTCTTCTTCCTGGGCTAGTATTGATAAACCCAGTAATCCTTGTTCAATCCCTTGCAAGGTAAACTTACACTGTTTCACTTGTGAACCAACCGTCATGCTGTTACAACTCCTTTTTCCTTATCCTTTTGGTTTAAACAACACTGCACCGATAAATCCGAAAATAATAGCTGCTGATATACCAGAGCTGGTCACCTCAAACATCCCAGTGATTACCCCGATAATCCCATGCTTTTCAGCCTCGGCCAAAGCACCATGAACTAATGAGTTCCCAAAGCTTGTAATCGGTACAGTTGCTCCCGCCCCTGCAAATTCGATTAGCGGTTCATAAAGGCCGAACCCATCCAGAACTGCTCCTATACAAACTAAAGTACTTAAGGTATGCGCTGGAGTAAGCTTAAATACATCAAACATAATCTGCCCAATAACACAAATTGCCCCTCCTACTACAAATGCCCAAAAATAAATGGCCATCTAAAATCCACCTCCAGCGCCTACTTCAGTTTCTATCGAAACAGCATGTGCAATACAAGGAATGGTTTCCTTCTGTTGAAATGTTAGTGGGGATAATAAGGCTCCTGTTGCCACTACTAATATTCTTTTTAAATTGCCTTTTTTCATTTCATTTAGTAAATGTCCATAAGTGACAACGGCAGAACAACCAGCACCACTTGCACCGGATAATACAGGCTGGCCCTCCCGATAAATTAAAATTCCGCAATCTTTATAGGTCTCATCCGTTACTTCTATCCCATGCTTATTTAACAGACCTAAGGTGATTTCATGTCCGATACGCCCAAGGTCACCCGTGACAATTAAATCATAATAAGATGCAGGAATATTCCTTTCTTTTAGGTGCGCCTCAATTGTATCGATGGCTGCCGGAGCCATTG
>JAEWMK010000466.1 GCA_023457235.1 Bacillota bacterium | reverse complement strand
ACTTAAATCACAGCTAAATTAATCCTATAAAAGAACGGCACAACTCTAATCATTTCCCATACAATAATGGTAAAAATAACCAGGGAGAATGTTGTTATTATGAACATTTGGATAAGCGAAGGACTCTTTAGCCAGACCATGACAAGCCTTTATCCAGTGTCGTCTAAAACGATAACGGGTGTAAAATGGGGATATATGAATCCAAGAGGTAAGATTCAAATTAAACAAATATATGATCAGGCCATGGAATTTCAAACGAACGGTTTAGCGGTTGTCGGTTTAGATGGGAAATATGGCTTGATTAATCATGTTGGAAATTTTGTCGTCAAGCCTATTTATGATTCGATTTCGGAGTTTTCCGAAGGACGTGCCCAAGTTATTGATGAAAAAGGCTTTAAAGTAATAGATGCAAGTGGAAAAGTACTTACTTCCAAGGCTTATAGCTATATTGGCTCATTTGAAAATGGGAGAGCATTGTTCGGTGAGACTCTAGATGATGGTCAATATCTTTATGGTTATTTAGACCGCCAAGGGAAAGAGATTGTTCCGGCTACATTTTTGACAGCAAATGATTTTCAGAATGATAAAGCTGTTGTTCAGTTTCCGTCCAAGGAGTATGCATTAATAAATAGAAACGGTAAAGTTTTGCATAAGTATCCCTATCCGTTTGTTGGAAAGTTGGGGGAAGGATTATTAGCTTTTAAAGAAACTGAAGATGGTAAATTTGGTTATATAGATGTTAAAGGTACAGTTGTTATACCACCAAAATTTACTTCTGCGATGCCTTTTGAGCATGGAAGGGCAATAGTCAATATGGCTGAGGACTATCGGGACGAATATGGTCTTATTGATAAGGAAGGAAATTTTATCTATCCTCCGATTTATAATGATATTCATCATTTAGGAAAAAATAGGATAGCAATTGGAATGGCTATAAAGGAAGGGTCCCCTTTTTATGGATCCAACTATGCACTCGGAACGACTGATGGAACGGTATTGACCGAATTCAAATATTTAACAATACTAGAATTTAAAGAAGGCGTTGCATCAGCTACAACGGGAAAAGAAACCTATTTTATTAATAAACTAGGAAAAATGGCAAAAGGATTGCCCGTCGTAAATGGGGAAGGGACATTAACACTCGAAGGTAATTTAATAAAAGCAAATATCGATCAGCGAATTACGTATTATGACCGCTCTGGCAATATTGTTTGGAGACAAAATAAAATCATTCCGATTAGTCAACGATATAAAGTAATTGAGAAAAAATATAAGCCAAACAAGGATTATCTTGTCTATTACCCGCAAATCGACGGCATGTCCGATATAAATGCACAGCAAAAGGTAAATGAAGAACTCAAACGTCTTTCACAAGTAAAACCAATTCAGCCCGATATTCAATTGGATTCAAGTTATACTGGAGATTTTTCAATAAAATTTTACAAGGACCAATTACTAGTTATTGAAATAGAAGGCTATGATTATCCATTTGGTGCAGCACATGGGATGCCATATCGGGTGTATGCCCATATCAATCTGATAAACGGTGAGATATATAAGCTTGAAGATTTGTTTAAAAAAGACAGTGATTATGTAAAAGTTATAAGTGATATTATTGCTAAACAAATTAAAGAAGATGAGCAATATTCCTATGTTTTCCCTGACAGTTATAAAGGAATCCGCGCGGATCAACCGTTTTATGTAGATAACGACACACTATATATTTATTTTGAGCCTTATGAAATTGGTCCATATGCCGCTGGTTTTCCGACTTTTAAAATACCATTCAACGAGATCATCGATATCATTAATACGCAAGGAGAATTTTGGAAATCCTTTCATTGAACTACGGCACCTTTAGTAAAGAAGGCTGGAGTCACATTGGCTTCTGTCTTCTTATAGTCTTGTAAAAAATTTGTCGTAAAAAGTTGCAATTTTATTAACATTTCCTAAAATAGGGTGTGTTTATAAATAATTTCCTATAAAATAATAATAAAAAATCAACAATAGGAGACCTAAAATGAGCGTACAATCAAAAAAGGTAAAATCAGATATTGAGATTGCCCAAGAGGCGGTCATGAAGCCTATTAAAGAAATTGCTGAAGGGTTGAATTTGCGTGAAGATGAGTGGGAGCCATTTGGACATTATAAAGCTAAAGTTTCTTTGGATGTTATGAAACGACTTCAAAATGCACCGGATGGAAAGGTAATTTTAGTAACGTCCATTAACCCAACCCCAGCCGGAGAAGGAAAATCTACGGTCACCGTTGGACTTGGACAAGCGTTAAATAAGATCGGTCATAAAACAATTGTTGCATTGCGGGAACCTTCACTAGGACCAACGATGGGAATTAAAGGTGGTGCTAGTGGAGGGGGCTACTCACAAGTCATGCCAATGGAGGATATTAACCTTCATTTCACGGGTGATTTTCATGCAATCACAACAGCAAATAATGCACTTGCGGCTTTTATCGATAACCACATTCATCAAGGGAATGAGTGTCAAATTGATACGAGAAGAATTACGTGGAAAAGAGTTGTGGACTTAAATGACCGTGCGTTAAGACAAGTTGTTGTCGGACTTGGTGGACCATTACAAGGGGTGCCAAGAGAAGACGGCTTTAATATTACGGTTGCTTCTGAAATTATGGCGATTCTTTGCTTGGCAAAGGATCTTACTGATTTAAAAGAAAAACTGTCTAATATTGTAGTTGGCTATAATTTTAATAAACAGCCTGTTACTGTAAGGGATTTAGGCGTTCAAGGAGCTTTGACACTATTATTGAAGGAAGCGGTTAAGCCTAATTTAGTTCAGACTTTAGAAAATACGCCGGCGATAGTCCATGGCGGCCCATTCGCCAATATCGCCCATGGCTGCAACAGTATTATTGCAACTAAATTAGCTAGTAAGCTTGGTGATTACGTTGTTACTGAAGCAGGCTTTGGTGCAGACCTCGGTGCGGAAAAGTTCTTAAATATTAAATCCCGCCTTGGAGAAATTGACCCTAAAGCGGTTGTAATTGTTGCAACGATTCGTGCTTTAAAAATGCATGGCGGAGTTGATAAGGCTAACCTCACTGAAGAAAACATAGATGCATTAAAAATAGGTATGGAAAATTTACAAAAGCATGTAGAAACCGTACAAAGCTTCGGACTGCCATTTGTTGTGGCCATTAATCGATTCATCACTGATACAGAC
>JAEWMK010000465.1 GCA_023457235.1 Bacillota bacterium | reverse complement strand
TGAACTTGAGTTTATCAAATCGCTACGACACGAAATTAAAACGCTTGGCTACGGCTTGCAATATGCGCCCTACAACGTTAGCAGAACGCTTGATAGTATTCTGTTTAGAATCGCCAGAACTTGTAGCAATATTGCAGGAAAAATACAGTGTACATGATGCGTATAAGGTCATTCCGCTTGAGAATTATATTACTGGGGAACTCGAATTTCTGTTAAAGGAGAGGGAGTGACCCATGTTAGATTATGTAGACTTTTTATCTGGCGTTATGACTGCTGTGATTGCCTATGCGATGATTACAAGCGACATACAACCGAAAGAAGATGATCTTATTGAAAATGATGATGAAGGGATTTTAAATTATAAAAACGATGATGAATTCGGAAGAACTGTTATATTATCATGCCAGACATGCCGGAAGCAAAAAACACATCGTGAAATCGAACATAATTTATATCAATGTACAAAATGTAAAAGGCACGTTGATCTAAGAAGAAAAACATCTTGAAATTACTTGACGAAAACAAAACGTATTATTATAGAAGAAAATAGAGTGTGACCATTCGACCATGCAAAACGGCCACACGATAAATTCTATACACAATTACAATTTAAACATTAATCACGATATTTTTTACTATTATTATCACCCACCACGCTGCCACCATTGTTATTTGGTAAACAATAAATATTCGAAAATTAACTACGATAAAATACAGTAAAATAGTACGCACAAACACTTGCCAATTCAATGCTTGTTTGATTTTAAAAAATAAACTATAATCAACTACGATACTGCCAATCTGTAAGAAGCGTTCATGGCGGTATTACGGATGGATGATAATAATAGTAAGAAATAAAGGGGTGGCTTTTATAGCCATCCTTTTTTCCACTATCAGAATTTATATTTTAATTTGTAGATAGTATAAGAAAGGACATCGACTTCCGCCATTGTTGGCGGCAAGTCGTGTCTTTCTAAGAATTAAATGAAAAGAGTGATTGCGTGGTTAAATCAGTATATCTTCATATACCATTTTGTGAACACATTTGTCACTATTGTGATTTCAATAAATTTTATATAAAAAATCAGCCGGTGGAAGACTATTTAAAAGCGATGGAAAAAGAAATGGAACAATCGATTGTCAGATTTGGAACCGAGGAACTACAGACCATTTTCGTTGGCGGCGGAACCCCCACCTCTTTAACAATTGATCAACTTGAGCTATTTCTTAATGGAATCCATGACCATTTTGGGAAATACATTAATACAAAAACAGAATTTACGTTTGAAGCCAATCCCAGTCATCTATCAAAAGATAAGCTGCTCCTATTATCTGAAGTAGGTGTAAATCGTTTGAGCTTTGGTGTACAGGTTTTTGATGATCAATTACTGGAAAGGATTGGACGGACGCATCGGACGATCGATGTTTTTCAGACGATTGCATTAGCAAAAGAAGTCGGTTTTCAAAATATAAATGCTGATTTAATATACAGCCTACCGGGTCAAACAGTTGAAGGCTTTAAAGATACATTAAAACAAGCATTTTCGCTTGGTGTAGAGCATTTTTCCGGATATTCCCTACAAATAGAGCCGAAAACAGTTTTTTATAATTTGAAGAGAAAAGGAAAGCTGCATTTGCCGACTGAGGATGAAGAAGTTGAAATGTACAGCGTTTTGATGGATGCAATGGCATCGCATGGCTATAACCAGTATGAAATTAGTAATTTTTCAAAGCCTGGATTTGAAAGCAGACATAATTTAACTTATTGGAACAACGACGAATATTTTGGGATTGGAGCGGGTGCCCATAGCTATGTACAAGGAGTTAGAAGGGCGAATGCTGCACCGCTCAATCAATATATTTCATTAATAAAAGAAACCGGTTTTCCTTATATAGAAGAAAATGTACTAACAGACAGGGAAAGAATGGAGGAAGAAGTATTTCTTGGGCTTAGAAAAATTTCAGGAGTTTCAAAAGATGTATTCTATCAAAAGTTTGGAAGGGATTTGAATAGTATATTCGGCGATGAAATTATGGAACAAGCCAGGAAAGAATTGCTTGCTGAAAGCCCAAGTTCAATCAAACTTACTAGAAAAGGTTTGTTTTTAGGGAATGAAGTATTCCAAGCCTTTTTAGGTTGACAATATATGCTCGGTTTTGGTAACTTATTATATAGAATTAGCACTCAACGTACATGAGTGCTAACAGAGGTGATTAAACTATGCTAACAGAACGCCAGTTGTTGATCTTGCAAGTGATCATTGATGATTTTATTCGCTCTGCACAAGCTGTTGGCTCTAGAACGATAGCCAAAAAAGAGGATATTTCATTTAGTCCAGCAACGATTCGTAATGACATGGCCGATTTGGAGGAAATGGGTTTTATCGAAAAGCCTCATACATCTTCAGGGCGCATTCCTTCTGAAAAGGGATATCGTTTTTATGTCGATCACCTGTTATCACCATCATTGATAAATGAGGAGGAAATAGGGACTATTCGCTCCCTTTTTGATAGTAAAATTTATGAAATTGAAATGGTTGCGAAAAAGTCGGCAAAGCTTCTTTCTGAGTTTACAAACTATACTACCATTGTATTAGGTCCAGAACTTATGGAAACTCGACTAAAGCAAATTCAAATGATTCCCCTCAATCGTGATAATGTCGTCGCCATCATCGTAACGGATACGGGACATGTGGAGCATCGTACCTTATCACTTCCGGATGGTTTAGACTCTTCGGAATTAGAAAAGCTTGTGAATATTCTTAATGAGCAATTGAAGGGATGTCCGATAGCTGAACTGCAGGAATGTGTTCAAAAGGAACTTGTTGGGATTATTAAGAAGAATCTTTATGACCATAATCGCGTATTCGAGTTATTAACAAATATGTTCGGTCATACAAAGGCTGAAAAAGTCTTTTATGGTGGAAAAACGAATATGTTTTCCCAGCCTGAGTTTAATGATATCGGGAAGATTCGTTCCCTGTTATCAGTTATCGAACAAGAAAGTGTTATTTATAATTTGTTTAAATCAACGAGCACAGGAATCACAGTGAAAATTGGTCAAGAAAATCAAATGCAGGAAATGCAGGATTGCAGCGTTATAACAGCTACTTATTCAATAGGAAATGAACCAATGGGAACAATTGCAATTCTGGGACCAACAAGAATGGAGTACGCAAGAGTCATAACGTTGTTAAATATCTTTTCTCAAGATTTATCAAAGGCATTAACTTCCTTGTATCAAAACGAAAAGTAATGGTCATATTGGTAAAGGGAAGATTGATAGAAAAGCGCTTCTATAAGCTTTTCTACTTACATAAAAAAGCTAGTTTGTGGGAGGTGAAACGAATGGTTAATAAAAACTATTCGCAAGAAGAGGCAAATGACGAAAGATGCGCAGAAGCTGCTCTAAATAATGATTCTGTCAGTGAATCAACGGAACAAAATATAGATAATCAGGCGGAATCTATCCAAGAAGAGGAAGTAAATGAGGTGTCTCCTGAACAATTGGAAATTGGGAGATTACAGCAGGAGCTAGATGATAGACAAAACCGTCTTTTACGACTTCAAGCAGATCTTGAAAACTACCGTCGTAGGGTTCGGTTGGAGCAGGAAGCAGCGGCTAAATACCGTGCCCAAAGCTTAATTGAAAATATTCTTCCGGCTCTTGATAATTTTGATCGAGCATTGAATATCGAAGCGAAGGAAGAGGAGACATTACAATTGCTCAAAGGTGTGGAAATGGTACACCGTCAATTGCTTGACGCTTTGAAAACAGAAGGATTAGATATTATTGACGCTGTCGGCAAGGAATTTGATCCTAATTTCCATCAGGCTGTAATGCAAGTGGAAGATAGTAATTATGATTCAAATATTGTTGTAGATGAACTGCAAAAGGGATATATTTTGAAGGATCGTGTTATCCGTCCTACAATGGTCAAAGTTAATCAATAATAAATTGTTGAATATATAGAAGAGGAAATTTTGAAGATTTGAGGAGGACATTTTTATGAGCAAAATTATTGGTATCGACTTAGGAACAACAAACTCTTGTGTGGCAGTTATGGAAGGCGGGGAGCCTAAAGTAATTCCTAATCCAGAAGGAAACCGTACGACTCCGTCTGTTGTTGCATTTAAAAATAGTGAACGTCAGGTTGGTGAGGTGGCAAAACGTCAATCCATTACCAATCCAAATACAATTCAATCCATCAAGCGTCATATGGGAACAAATTACAAAACTGAAGAAATCGAAGGTAAAGCCTATACACCACAAGAAATTTCTGCGATTATTCTCCAAAATTTAAAATCAACAGCAGAACAATATTTAGGCGAGCCTGTTACAAGGGCAGTTATTACGGTTCCTGCATACTTTAACGATGCAGAACGTCAAGCGACTAAAGATGCTGGTAAGATTGCAGGTCTTGAAGTTGAGCGTATTATTAACGAGCCGACAGCTGCTGCTTTAGCTTACGGTCTTGATAAAGAAGATGAAAACCATACTATTTTAGTCTATGACCTTGGTGGAGGTACTTTTGACGTATCCATCCTTGAACTTGGCGACGGTATCTTTGAAGTAAAATCAACAGCTGGGGATAACCGTCTAGGTGGAGATGATTTCGACCAAGTGGTTATCGATTATTTAGTGGCTGAATTTAAGAAAGAAAATGGTATTGATCTTGCAAAAGATAAAATGGCAATGCAACGTTTAAAGG
>JAEWMK010000464.1 GCA_023457235.1 Bacillota bacterium | reverse complement strand
TTTTTTCCTTCTGGCCATGATTTTATCACGCTAACCCTCTCCTATATAAGGCTTTAAAATTTATTAAAATAAATTAATTTACTTTTTTAAACTGAACATCCATTGGTAAACTTACTAAAGCCCATCTCCGTTTATTCGGTATGTCCAATGATTTAAATATAAAAGTATTATCTACTCTTTCATAATACTTTGAATTTAAAAGTGCATCTACAGCTAAAACCGAAATGGAATAGTTCCCCGCCATTAACTTATTTGTAAATTTATATTCAAGCATATAAATTGAGTTTTTCTTTAAATCATAAATTTTAATTCCTTCATAAGTTGAGTTGGTACCAATTATATTAATTTGGTTTTTATCTTTTATATAACATGCAATGATTGCCTCTTTAATTTCTACATTTGATTTAATATATACTTTCACCGTAATTTGTTCATCAAATAGAAATTCTGTAGCTTCTTTATTATGGTCATTTACGGTTGTTACATATATAACTTCTAATTCAAACGTGCCATTTCTAAAATTACGCACCCTATTTTTATATTCAATAACCTTTGAATCTTGCTCGATATTGCTTTGAATGTCCATTTCTTCAGTGTCAGAAAAAACATTTGTTTCTTGACTATTTAGATTACTAAAGGAACCTGTATTTCTTAGTGTATCATTAATATATTTATCACATATTTCACCACTATCGCCGTCAGCGACTATTGTCCCATGATCAATATAGACAGCCCTCGTACATAAGCTTTTAACTGCCATTGTATCATGACTCACAAATAAAGTGGTCACACCCATTTCCATTAACTCTTTAATCTTTTTCATACATTTTGCTTGGAAATACATATCCCCAACGCTTAAAGCCTCATCAACAATTAATATATCCGGCTCAACATTAATTGACACAGAAAATGCAAGACGCGCAAACATCCCACTTGAATATGTTTTAACGGGCTGATGAATAAAGTCACCTATATCCGCAAAGCTTAGAATATCAGGTAGCTTTTTATCCATTTCTTCTTTTGTAAAACCCATAATTGTTCCATTCAAATATATATTTTCTAAACCTGTAAATTCCGGATTAAAGCCAGCACCCAATTCAAGTAATGCTGAGATTTTTCCATTTACTTCGATGTTTCCTGAACTTGGTGAAAGCACCCCTGTTATTATCTTTAGTAAGGTTGATTTTCCTGCGCCATTTTTCCCAATTATACCTACTGCTTCCCCTTTTTTAATTGTAAGCGATATGTCCTTTAAAGCAGCAAAATCTTTGTGATAATTTTTTTTGAAGGGATTCAATGCCTCTTTCAGCCTATCACTTGGCTTATCATATAGTTTATAATACTTAGATAAGTTTTCAATATTTATTAAAAGTTCATGATCATTTCCCATCTTTGGTTACCTCCACTACAATACGTCCGAAAAGTGCGACTTTAACTTATTAAATAAGAAGAAACCGATTAGGAATAACACAGCTACAACTAACCAAAATACCATTAAAATTATAGGGTCTTCCCAAAACCACTGTTTGTATATAAACATATCCCTAAACCCATTGACTATATGATAGGTTGGATTAAATTTCAGAATTGAGTGGAATTCCTCTGGCATCATATTCAATGACCATACTATAGGAGAAACCCAGAATCCAAATTGAACAAACACTGAGATAATCTGTGCCATATCTCTGAAAAAGACATTTATTGTCGAAGTGATCATTGAAATCGACCAAACTAACATAAAGGCCGCTAATATATAATATGGTAACTGTAAAATATATACATCAAATTCAAACCCATACAGAATAAATGCAATAAAAGCCATTATAATAAAAACGATATTGATTATTAATGCGGAGAAGATTTTTATAATAGACAGTAAATATATTTTAAAAACCACTTTTTTTACTAAAAAGCTATTTTCAACAATTGCATTTGTACCATTAATGATTGCTTCACCTATAAAAAACCAAGGCACAATTCCGGCGATCAACCATAGTATAAATGGATAGTCGCTGACTGGCATCGACCGAAAACCGAATTCAAACACAAACCAAAAGATCAATATATTCAAAATCGGGGTAATAACCGACCAAAGAATTCCTAAATATGATCCAAGGTATTTTGCTTTTATATCCCTTTTTACTAAATCAATCAGGATCCTTACATAGGAATGCAGTACATTTTTGTTCATTTTTAATCACCCATTAATATAAGGAAGATTCCCATTTATCAAAGTAAAAGGCACAGATTATTTGAACAATACTTTGTTTGTTGTCTGTGCCTAGTTATACTATAATTCAACATTAGTTTTATTTATCTTATTCATTAAGACAACTATAACTCCAAATACCACCCAAAATATCGGCGCAGTTCCAATTACGGAATCATTGAACAACGACTGCATTAAATAAGCTAGCCAACCGATAAATAGGCTTATGAATACAATGGACTGTTCATTATCAAGCTGTTGAGTGAAAATCGTTTTTAACGCTTTTAAGAACTGAACAACTAATAAGGCCAGTAATGCCAATAGTGCAATTACCCCTGATCCATATAGAACATTAATATATAAGTTATGCGGCTTATCAACAATAACCGTATGTGTCTCTAACGCTGCAATTTTTTCCGGATCGCTTTGTGGAAAATGATAAGAAAAAGTGTCTAAACCATAACCTACTAATGGTCGTTGTTTGATTAAATCAAAAGTATTTCCCCAAATGAATAGACGACCAGAGCCTGCTCCAATTCCTGATTCAGGTAGCTGTGGCAATTGGAATTCACCTGCTGGTTTATCGTTTGAATCTGCATAAGCAGTTGGGAAAAGTGATACTTTATTCAGTTGTTCTTTAGCAAAACTCTTATATTGGTCTGCTGTTTCTTTATTTAGTATGACACTGCTGTCGTTTTTTAAATCATCATGGTCACTATTTAGCGCCAATGAAGTTGCACCGATTGCTTGTTGCTCATTTGCAAAAGGATTTTTCGCAATAAACATCCCTACAGATTCATCCCATACTTTAGGATTATGAGTGGCCATTACTACAAATATGATTGCAAACACTACTAACTGAATTGCCAGCTTGCCATAGCTTTTCGCTTTTTCACTCGAACGAACAAGTAGAATAACTAAAACGGGCAAGATAATGACAAATGTTAAGAAACCACTTCGTGACAAGGAGCTTAATAGCATAGCAAATGACAATGTTGCTAATGTTGCATTTAAAGCTTGACGGATTTTATTTTTATCTAATATAAACATCATCATAAAGATCACGATTAAAACTACTGAAATACCACTCACATAGTTCCCATGGTTAATAGTTGTAATAAATTGTGATCCCGCCCCAATCATATCTTCTGTTATACCCTTAGGCAATAAAATCGCACGAACAAAGCTACTTTTAATTAAATGTACATCATAAAACCCTAATAATCCTAATAAGGCATTTACAATTACAATTGGATAAAGTGCATAGACAACATTATGCAGCATCTTTTTCGTATAGCTTAAGTTTGCTGCAATAAAAAAAAGGGTAAAATAACACAAATAACTTATTGCGCCCTCATGACGATTATACATTCCTATCAGAGCTAATGATTTATAAGGTGCAAATATTGCTGAAAGTGTTACGAATAACGCTAGGATTGCGAGTGGAATATTAATAAAACTCTTCTTAATCGGTATGCCTATTCCAAACGTACGGTATAAGAAAAGAATTAATAGTATTGACGTTGCCATGACTAGAAAAATAAATTTATAATACGTAAATATATCAGCAACCGGACCCGAACCAATCGATGAATTTGTTATAAGTGGGCTTGAAAAATTAATCACTTTTGTACGAGTAAGTAACGGCAAAACAGCTAGTAATGCTAAAAGAATACCAAATATAACTTTATCCAGCTTCTCGGCTTCAGCAACATCACGATTATCCTTTGTAACCTCTATTTTTGATTTTCTATTATCTTTAGCGATATCTACTTTTGATTTTTTGTAATATTTACTGTACTTATTGCTCATCTTTCCACAACCTCTATTATTGATCTTTCTGCTCTATATTCGCAAGCATGGTAATAACTGCATTTTTAACCTCTTCAGCTGAATTAAATCTCAATGACTCTTCTAAGTAAATTTCGGCTTTTTCTAGCTCACCTTGGTTAAATAGCACTTCTCCATACTGAGCCAAAAAGACAGGGTCCCTTACTAGAGTTACATTATCATTCTGGGCTTCTTGAAAAAGAGCTTGAGCTTGGTCAAAGTTTTTTAGCAGTAAATGTACCGTCCCGTATTTCCAAATAACCTCATAATTATCTGGATGTTTTTCCGCCAAGTCCTTTAATAGCGGCTCAGCTTCGGTTACTTTATTTTCAGCAATAAGATGCAATGCATAAATATATTGATTACCTTCTTCCGCAAAAACCTTGTCCTGTTTATTTCCAATATTATTCACAACAAATAAGCAAATAATAACAATGCCAGTTAAACATAAGAAAATTAGGTTTCTAGTTTTATCATTAAACTTCATTTCCATTAACTTTCCTCCGCACATTTTTACAATTATCTACATAAACTATTATTTATTATAGACTATATAGACTATTAGTTCAAAAGAATATCTGTAAAATCATTTGTATATTTGTGTAAAAGGTGGAATTAGTATTGAGTGTGAGGCAATTCCTATGTTCCTTTTCACAGTAATCTATTATTTTATCTAGGCTTCCCCCCATAAGATGAAAAAAGCACAATTAGCGTATTTCCGCAAATTGTGCATTTCCACATAAAATCTCTTTTAAAAATAAAAGGTAGTACCGTCCCCATCAGTTACTTACATTCCACCTGCAACCCACGGTTTTTCATAAGCCATTTTCAAGTAGTCAAGTTGAGCAACGATATCAAACATTTGTTGTTTTATTTGATCTACTTGAAGTTGCGCACCTTTAAGGTCTATTGCCACACCCATACCTGTATCGTATTTCGTTTTTGCAAGTTTTAATGTTTCTTCAGCATGGGATAACTGTGTTGTAAGTTTTTCGTAGTTTACTTCTAATTGTGTAATGTTATTAAATAAAGATCTTGTCGTTTGTTCAAGTTGTTGCTTTGTATTCGCTTTTTCGTAATCTTTTATTTTAACATCTATTTGTTTTGCTTCATAGCTGTCAGGATTTGTAGGGTCGTTAAATGTGTATAGATCTACATTAAGCTTAGCCAAATTGATTTGTTGATCGGCTAACCAAACAGCACTACTATCCTTTAACACCCTAGCTACTTGAGTTTCAACATCCTCATACTCGAAATTTTCTATCGACGGGATATCCGTTAAATGGTAACGCTTATTGTTTTGAAAGCCAGTTAATAAATTCAACTTTTCATAAGCATTGTTTAATGCTTCCTCAGCTGCCTTTAGATTATTTTTTGATTCTTTAACCTTATTTTCTATTGTATTAAAATCGTAACTACTTACTAAACCCTGAGTTTCCTTTAGGTATGCAACTTTTTTCTCGTTTTCTGCATATTCTAGAGCTGCTGTTGCAATGTCTTTTTGTTCTTGCGCCCGAAGAATATCATTGTATGCCTTCTTCACAGCATAGGTTACTGACTCTTTTGCAATATCTAGTTGTTTTTGTGACATTTGATAACCAATGCTAGCACTTTGGTATCCAGCAAATGCATTACGAGCTATTGCCGCGGCTGAGCCACTAGCTGTACCCGAAGGAATATAATCAATATTATCCATTGATTTATCAAATACTTCCCAAGATCTATCTACTTTTGCTTCAGCTGATCCAACCTGACTATTACGATTTAATGCACTATCTAACGCTTCTTTATACGTTAAAGTAGCCACGGTTGTGTTTGAATTTGGGATTTTTTTATTAATATCTGTTGAAGATTGCTGATTTTGAACTTGGGTTTGGGTTTTAGTTTGAGTCGAATTTATAGAAATAGTTTTTGATTTTTCGTCCCATTTCACTTCAGCACCCATAGCTTCACTTACAAACCGCAATGGTACCATTGTATTGTTATTAATTATTGATGGTGCTTGTAAGAGTCGAACAATATCGTAGTTTTTGAAAGCATCCTTTGAGTCAATTTTTAATTCAATTGTTGTATTCTCTTTAGTAGCTGTAATTTTTCTCGTTGAATTGTCCCATTTCACTTCTGCTCCAAGTTCTTCAAATATCGCTCTCATTGGTACTAACGTAATATCATTGTATATAACTGGTTGCTGATTAAATACCTTCTCCTGTCCATTTATTTCAATATGAATTGATTGATCCGCTCTCTCTGCATGAGCTTGAGAAGATATTCCTATACTTAAGAAACTTGCCACTAATAACGAAGGCATTAATTTTTTCAGGGTAACCATCTACTTTCTGTATTAAGTAAAAAAGGACCCCCTAATGGAGGCCCTTTTAAATTAGGGTTAATTACTTAACTGTTACAGTTTGATCTGCTTCGTTCCAATCTACTGTGTTACCTAACGCTTGACCTACAAAACGTAAAGGTAATACTACACGGTCGTTCTTAAGTTTTACAGGAACATCCATTGCAATTGAACCGCCGTTAACAGTGATTGACTTGCTGTTTAATTTCATTGATGCAACACGGTCACCTTTTAGGATTGTTGCAGTTTGAGTAGCTTGATCCCAGTTAATGAAGTCAGCACCAGCGGCTTCTGCAGCGAAACGAATTGGTAAATATGTGCGTCCTGCTTCGATGAATGGAGCAACGTCTAGAGTCTTACTTTCTCCGTTAACTGTGTAAGATGTAGAGCCGATTGTAAATACAGCCTCGCCACCTTTTTCTGTTGGAGCTGGAGTGATAACTTTCGCGATAACACCGCTAGCTGCGTATGCATCCTTCCAAACATCGATGTCACCAGAGCGAACGCCTGCAGTTTCAGCAGTAGATGTACCAAGTAATCTTACCTTGATATCTCCAACTGGAACTGTACGATCTACTATTAGATTAAAGCCAGTAATAGAGATTTCGCTAGCTTCTGTGCTATCCGCAGTTACTTGTAGTTCTAACCTTCCGTCCTCATCACGATTATCATCTACGACATCAACTGCGCCGATTTTTAGGTCACCTTTTGTTACTTTCACTTCAGGTTTTCCATCAATTTTCACGCCATCTGGTAGGTCAAT
>JAEWMK010000463.1 GCA_023457235.1 Bacillota bacterium | reverse complement strand
CCCCGGCTATGATGTGATCCTTATGAAGAAGGGCATGCTTGATATTCAGCAGGAGGCCAAGGATCATCTTGCTAAGCTAGCCTATGAGAACCCAGATGATATAGAAAAAATATATTTTTATAAATCTATCATTGATACTACAGAAGGTATTATGACATATGCTAAGCGACTATCTGATTATGCAGCAGAGTTAGCTGCTAAGGAAAAGAATCCAAAGCGTAAGGCAGAATTACAGAAGATTTCTGAAGTGAATGCAAGGGTGCCTGCCCATAAGCCTAGTTCCTTTTGGGAGGCTGTTCAGGCTGTTTGGACAATTGAATCTTTACTTGTAGTTGAAGAGAATCAAACAGGTATGTCAATCGGGCGCGTTGACCAATACATGTATCCGTTCTATAAGGCGGATAAAGTGGCAGGTCGTATGACCGACTATGAAGCATTCGAGCTGGCTGGTTGTATGCTAATAAAAATGTCTGAAATGATGTGGATTACAAGTGAAGGTGGCTCTAAGTTCTTCGCGGGTTATCAGCCGTTTGTCAATATGTGTGTTGGCGGTGTAACCCGGGATGGTAAAGATGCTACCAATGATCTCACCTACCTACTGATGGATGCAGTTCGTCATGTGAAAATTTACCAGCCATCACTTGCCACACGTATCCATAATAAGTCACCTAGGAAATATTTGAAGAAAATTGTTGAAGTTGTCAGGGCTGGTTTGGGCTTCCCTGCCTGTCATTTCGATGATGCTCACATTAAGATGATGTTGGCAAAGGGTGTTTCTATTGAGGATGCCAGAGATTATTGTTTGATGGGCTGTGTTGAGCCACAGAAGTCTGGTCGTCTCTATCAGTGGACTTCTACTGCCTATACTCAATGGCCAATCTGCATTGAGCTGGTTTTAAATCGTGGTGTTCCGCTTTGGTATGGAAAGCAGGTATGTCCAGACATGGGCGATTTAAGTCAGTATAAAACGTACGAGGATTTTGAAAAAGCTGTTAAAGAGCAAATTAAATATATTACAAAATTGTCAAGTGTTGCTACAGTTATCACTCAGCGAGTTCACAGAGAATTGGCTCCAAAGCCTTTGATGTCGATTATGTATGAAGGCTGTATGGAAAACGGTAAAGACGTTTCAGCTGGCGGTGCAATGTATAATTTTGGACCTGGAGTTGTTTGGTCTGGGTTGGCTACCTATACAGATTCAATGGCAGCAATTAAGAAATTAGTTTACGGCGATAAGAAGTATACGTTAGAACAGATTAATGAAGCTTTAAAAGCCGATTTTGTCGGTTATGAACAAATAAAAAGGGACTGCTTGAATGCACCGAAATACGGAAATGATGATGACTATGCAGATTTGATTGCGGCAGATATCATTAATTTCACTGAGATAGATCATCGTCAGTATAAAACTTTATATTCCGTCTTAAGTCATGGAACGTTATCGATTTCAAATAATACTCCATTAGGCCAAATGACTGGTGCATCTGCGAACGGTCGCCATGCCTGGATACCGTTATCAGACGGAATAAGCCCACACCAAGGTTCGGATGTGAAAGGACCGACAGCTATTATCAAGTCTGTTTCGAAGATGGCAGCTGATAGTATGAATATCGGCATGGTACACAACTTTAAACTTATGGCGGGCTTGCTTGATACTCCAGAAGGAGAAGAAGGTCTTATTACACTTTTGCGCACAGCTTCTGTACTTGGAAATGGAGAGATGCAGTTTAATTATCTGGATAACAACACATTACTTGATGCACAAAAACATCCGGAGAAGTATCGTGACTTAATTGTTCGTGTAGCGGGATACAGTGCGTTCTTTATCGAGCTTTGTAAGGATGTTCAAGATGAAATCATTAGTAGAACTATGTTAAATAACTTCTAACTTACTAGAAGAAATGAGTGCAACTTTGTATTTATACAGTGGGGGTTAAGGCACCCACTGAAACAAGCTATAGCTGGCGATACGCCAAGGCGAAGTTAATAGTATTAAATTAAAACGAAATAAACAGGAGATAATCATTATGAGTAACCTAAGCGGGGGATTAGATGAAGGAAATGCGTTAATTATGAACGTACAGAAATATAATATTTACGATGGTCCGGGAGTAAGAACACTGGTGTTTTTTAAAGGATGCCCATTACGTTGTAAATGGTGTTCGAATCCTGAAGGATTTGAACGGAATTATCAAGTTATGTTAAAAGAAAGTTTATGTACGGACTGCGGTGCCTGTATTCCTGTCTGCCCTGTTGGGATATTTAATCTATCAAAAGACTCAAAGCTTAATGTAATTCGGGATATAGATTGTATTGGCTGTGGTAAGTGTGTAGATGCTTGTCCTGAATCAGCATTATCTATTACAGGGGAAGTCAAGTCCGTTTCTGAGCTTTTAGAAGTGATCGAAGAAGACAGAGTGTTTTATGACATGTCTGGTGGGGGTGTTACCTTGGGTGGTGGTGAAGTATTGGCACAACCTCAGGTCGCAGCAGACCTACTAATGGCTTGTAAAAAGGAAGGAATTAATACTGCGATTGAAACAAGTGGCTTTGCAAACCTAGAAGCTATCCTTAAAGTAGCGGAGTATACGGATTTATTCCTTTTCGATATCAAGCAAATAGATACACGCCGACATTTCGAGCTTACAGGTGTCCATAATGTGCTTATTTTAAAAAATTTGGAGGAGCTTCTTAAACGTGGATATAACGTTAAGATCAGAATGCCCCTATTAAAAGAGATCAATGATAGTCAGGATGACATAGAAGGGGTTATTCGTTTCTTACTGCCTTACCGTAACTATGAAAATTTCAAAGGAATCGATTTACTGCCTTATCATAAACTTGGAGTCAATAAATACAACCAGTTGGGAATGGATTACCCTGTAACTGGGGATCCCAAACTAAGTGAAGACGATCTGAAAAGGATTGAAAACTCGTTTAAAAAATACGACTTCCAAGTTAAAGTAATCAACCATTGATGGAAAGCTTTTGGAATGAAAAAAGATTGAGGGTAATCAGATGGGAGCATTTGGTGAACAAGGGATAGAACGTATTATACAGGAATCAGTACCGGGAAAACAAGTTACCATTGCACATGTAATTGCATCACCTATGCCGGACATTTATGAACGTTTAGGGATAGATGAAAAGGGAGCAATTGGAATACTTACTTTAACACCCTATGAAACTGCCATTATTGCCGCTGATATTGCAACAAAGGCCGCTGACGTTGATATTGGGTTTCTTGACCGCTTTACGGGGTCGGTCGTTATTAGCGGGGATGTACAAAGTGTCGTTACAGCACTCGAAGCAGTAAATGACACCTTGAAAAATATGCTGGGATTTGTGGAGTCCCCAATTACGCAGACATGAGAAAGAAGCGAATAATGGTCATTGGACCTACAAATTGTGGGAAAACGACATTGGTTAATGTATTAAATGATGAAGTGCTGCCCATTAGAAAAACACAGAATATTATTTATGGAAAAAATACGCTAGATGTTCCTGGATCTTATATAGAAAACAGATGGATGTACAAATATTTAATCTCAGCTGTACAGGATGCCTCACATGTATTGATATTAGTTGATCAATCAAGCTGCGTGGAAGTTTATCCACCGGGTTTCGCGAAGGTATTTAGGTGCCCTGTAATTGGTGTCATTACCAAAGTTGATTTAATGCCTGAAAATGAGAACTTGTGTATTCGACAGCTTAAGCAGATTGGAGTTACCGGGCCTTACTATAAAATTAGTATACCTTTGGGAAGGGTATACACGCTTTAAAAGAATTACTAGAAAGATAGGTAAGGGTAATGAGGGGGGCAAATGAAATTTATTACTGAAGGTGACTTGCGGGATTTATATAATAAAGAACCATTTACTGCATTTGATTTGGAAACGGAAACAAGACTGACACCTGGAGCACGCCAATTCCTCCTTGATCGAAAAATCAAAATACTTGATAGTGAGCCCAGCTCTAAGGAAAGAAATAAGAGTTTGAGTATAGAGCAAACGGAGATAGCCGAAAAGAGTAAAAATAATTGGAAGGAATTAAAGTTGTATAGCAAATTGAAATCCATAGAAGCCTTATTTCTTCTTACCGGAGAAGAACTGTTGAGAAATGATGTTTGTTTAGCACAGAAAACGGTCCAGTTAAATAAACAATTTTCTTCCATAAAAAACGCAATAAAGAACAAATGCACAGTGGAAAACCTCTTCTGCAGTGAATGTCCGGGAATAAATGAGGATAATTTCACAACTCATTTGGATGATTGTATTGAAATCACAGATTTCCATATACAGCTTGATAGAGGCAGAGAGATTCTGATTTTGCATAGGCTTCGTTGTACTCTTCAAGAAATCGAGCCGCTGGTAATGGAATATAGTGACTATAGTCAAGAAGAGAATCAGATGTATGTAGATATGGTTTGTAAGGTTAATCAGATTATTAATAGTATTTCTCAATTAATATGCTCACTGATCGGAGGGGGAAAATGTCTACTAAAGAATTAACTTTTGAATACTGTGATCAACTTGTAAGGGATTTTGAAAAGGTAGTTAAAAATCCTATTATCAGCCAATCATCTGTCTACTACACCGGGGTAGATTTAGGTACAGCATGTGTAGTTTTAGCAGTATTAGATGAAAACTACAAACCAGTAGCCGGTGCATACCGTTATGCAGATGTTGTTCGAGATGGAATGGTTGTAGATTATATAGGTGCCGTCAATATAGTTAGAGAAATGAAGAAAGAACTAGAAGAAAAGTTAGGAACAGAATTAATCTATGCAGCATCTGCAATTCCACCGGGGACAGACAATTTGGATTCAGGAGCGGTTAAGAATGTTGTTGAGGCTGCGGGATTTGAATTAACTAACTTACTTGATGAACCTACGGCTGCTAATAGAGTCCTCCAAATAGAGAACGGTGTAGTTGTGGATATTGGTGGCGGTACAACAGGTGTATCAATCCTTAAGGATGGTAAAGTCGTTTATGTTGAAGATGAGCCAACTGGTGGCACACATTTTTCTTTGGTGATTTCCGGAGCGTATAAACTTCCTTTTGCGGATGCAGAAAAGTATAAACGTGATGCTAGAAATCACAAAGAGTTGCTACCTGTATTAAAGCCGGTAATAGAGAAAATTTCATCAATTATTAATTCGCATATTCAAGGTTATGAGATAACCGAAATATCATTGGTCGGTGGAACATGCTGCTTAGAGGGTATTGAAAAGATTATTGAAAATAAGACGGGAATTTTCACCCATAAGCCGAGAAATCCAATGTTCGTAACTCCTCTAGGAATAGCACTCAGTTGCGGGCAGCAAGATAATAGATAAATTGCTGGTCGAAGGAAGGTAAGTTTTCAATGATAGCTGCAAGACTAATAGATACTGTATGGGCAACAAGAAAAGCAGAATCACTTAATGGGTTAAAGTTTATGTTAGCGGAAGTGATCGGGGGCAATAATGAAGGACAGCGCCTTGTTGTTGTAGATATCATAGGTGCCGGTATAGGTGATAGGGTAATTGTTACTATCGGCTCATCAGCCCGCAGAATGCTTGGTGATGATTCTATTCCGGTTGACGCTGTTGTTGTTGGTATCATAGATGAAGATTGTATGTTTAAGTGAGTAAGGTGGGGGGAATATTGAGTCTTATAGATTTGGTAAAAGAAGCTGGCGTCGTGGGAGCTGGGGGAGCGGGATTCCCTACCCATGTGAAACTAGCATCAAAGGCGGAATTTATTCTTCTAAACGGTGCTGAATGTGAACCATTATTAAGAGTAGACCAGCAATTAATGGAGCTTTTTCCCGATGAAATTATTAAAGGGTTTGAGGCAGCTGGAAAGTTAGTGGGCGCGAAGAAAGCCCTAATTGGTATTAAAGGAAAGCATAAAGAAGTAGTTTCCATTCTTAAAAAGCGAATTGAAGCCTTACAACTAGATAATTATGTTGAGATAAGAGAATTAAAGGATATGTATCCTGCGGGTGATGAACAAGTTTTGGTGTACGAATTGACAGGTAGAGTGGTACCTGAAGCAGGTATTCCTATACAGGTTGGTTGTGTGGTAGTCAATTCCGAAACAGCTTTAAATATTTACCATGCTTCAATGAACGAGCCTGTGACAGAAACCTATATCACAATTGCAGGGGATATACCTAAGCGGGTGACCGTTAAAGTTCCAGTGGGTACACCGATTAAAGATGTATTGGGTCTAAGCGGTATCACGAATTTTGATGATTATGCCGTTATTGATGGCGGTCCGATGATGGGCCCAGTTATGAGTAACCTAGATGGATATGTTACTAAAAAAACAAAGGGATTCGTTATTTTAAGAAAACAACATAACTTAATTAATAGAAAAACAACTACTATTGAACAAGCAAAAAGTGTGAATAAGGCATGTACACAATGTCGAATGTGTACTGATATGTGTCCACGTAATTTACTTGGACATAATCTTCAGCCACATAAGATGATGAGAGTTGTTAACTATGGAATAGAGGATGCACAAGATCAAACGAGCGTTTTCCTTTGTAGCCAATGTAATTTGTGTACATTATTCTCATGTCCAATTGAAATCTACCCGATGCTTGCTAACCTAACCATTAAAAAGGATTTAGTAGAAAAAGGGGTTAAATTTGAACCGGAACAAACAACATTCGAACCCCGCGAAAGTCGAGAAAATCGTTTGGTTCCAAGCAAGCGTCTAATAGCAAGACTTGGCATAACCGACTTTGATAAACCGGCTCCAATGACGGAAATTACAATAAATCCCGAGGTCGTGTATATTGCCAGAAGCCAACATGTCGGAGCACCTGCAATTCCAGTAGTTTCGGTTGGTGATCATGTGCATGCTGGACAGCTTATTGGGAATATTCCTGAAAATAAGTTGGGGGCCACCATTCACGCAAGTATTTCCGGAACAGTAGTGGGAATTGAAAATGCTTTTATTGCAATAAGGAGGAATTAATATATGGCGAACGCAATAGGGGTGGTTGAATTTACGAGTATTGCCCGCGGTATTTATGCAGCAGATCAAATGGTAAAAATCTCTGATGTAGAAATAACCACTGCTTCTTCTACTTGCCCGGGAAAATATATTGCAGTTGTTCATGGTGACGTTGCGGCTGTACAGGATTCAGTCGAGACAGGTGAGCGGGTAGCAAAAGAATATTTTGTTGATTCCCTTATTATTCCTAACGTTAGTTCTACTCTATTTCCTGCAATCGCGGGCACAACAATGCCGGAAAGAATAGATGCACTAGGAATAATAGAGTCTTTCTCAATAGCTACTATGATTTTAGCAGCCGATGCCGTTCTTAAGACAGCTAATGTAGAAGCAATTGAGCTTCGTTTAGGGAATGGGCTTGGTGGCAAGGCATTCTTTACTTATACAGGCGATGTCGACGCCGTTAAAACAAGTACTGAAGCAGGAAAGGCAATAGCAAAAGAAAAGGGTTTATTAGTAAATGCAGAGGTTATTTCATCCGTATCAGAAAGATTAATCTCAAGTTTATACTAAATAAAAATTCTTTAACAAACAGTTGTCGTTTCCCAAAATGAGGTGAAAGATTGAAAAAATTAATTTGTGTAAAAGATGTAGAGGCTATTGGTAAACAGGGCCAAAAGGTAGTTTATACTGACCCAAATACTATTATTACTCCAGCAGCTAAGGATATAGCCAAAATATACGGAATAGAGTTTTCCTTCGAAGTAAATAAATGTAAAGCAAACTCTTCTGAATTACCGAAGATGTATGATGTCGGAATAGACAGTAATATGATCTATACAGTGATTAAGGCATTGGTTGAAAAGGGTTTATTAAAAGATTTGTTTGACAAGCTTTCTCCCCCACCATTCTTAGCTGAGTATGATAGTGGAGGTTTAAAGGTTGTTCGGGGTAATTCGGTAAAATTTGATGTGTTTGATACTGGAAAACCAAATAATCAAGTTTTTTATCAAGAGATAATTAGTAAAAATAACTCCCCTATGAGTGCGGGATTCTTAACGATAGAAAAATCTAGCTTTGAACGGGAATTGAGTAATGAGGAAATTGATTATGTAATTGAGGGTACTATAACGATTGAAATCGATGGAAGAAACTATACTGCACACACAGGTGATGTAATTTACGTTCCATCAGGATCAAAGGTAGTTTGGGGTTCTCCTAATCAAGCTAAAGTATTCTATACTACATACCCAGTTAATTAGTTTTAACTTAAGTAGTATTAAGGAGGGGGAATATGCAAGCACTTGGATTCATTGAAACGAGAGGACTAATTGTTGCTATTGAAAGTGCAGATGTCATGCTTAAAGCGGCAGAAGTGACCCTAATAGAAAAGACAAATGTAGGAGGGGGCCTTGTTTCAATCACTATAACCGGTGATGTGGCTTCCGTCCAAGCAGCTGTAGAAGCAGGAGCAGCCGCGGTAAGGCAATTAAAAAGCGAATCGCTTGTCTCCCAGCATGTAATTCCACGACCACATAAGGAATTAGATAGTTTGATTGGAGAGTCAATAGAAAATGGGCCAATAGTTGAAATGGTAGTTGAGGACCTTGTAATTGAAGACACAAAACAGCTAACACAGGAAATTAAGGTTGAAAAAGTCAATAAAATCTCGATAGATGGTATCGTTCTTGAGAATGGTTTACAAGAAGCGCTCGAGTTCTTAAATATACAAACAGTTACGATACTTCGCAAGTTAGCTCGTGAATATAAAAAACTAGGATTAGCAGGTAAGGCTATTTCAAAAGCAAATAAGGAATCACTCCTTTCAGAATTTAAAAAGTACTACAACAATTAATCCAAAATGAATTACTTAGAAGGTAGATTAATAGATAGATTAATAGATATTGGGAAAGGGAGAATTATATAATGGAGAGTTTTGATCATGACTTAAGATCTATACAAGAAGCTAGGAATATTGCGTATTTGGGTAAAGTCGCTGCTGATAAAATCGCTGAATACACCGAAGAGCAAATTGATAAAATCTTACGCAATATGGTCAAGGTAGCTGTAGAAAATAATATTCATTTAGCTAAAATGGCTGTAGAAGAGACCGGTTTTGGTAACGTTGAAGATAAAACATATAAGAACCATTTAGCTTCTACTATTTTGTATGAATCCATTAAGGATATGAAGACCATTGGTGTAATTAGAGAAGATGATAAAAAGAAGATCATTGAACTCGCAGATCCAATTGGTTTAGTTTTAGGGATTATCCCTTCAACCAACCCGACATCAACAACCATTTTTAAAGCAATGATTGCGATTAAGTCTCGTAATGCTATTGTATTTTCCCCACATCCATCCGCGGCAAAATGTACTTTAAAGGCAGCGGAGCTAATGAATAATGCGGCGGAAGAGGCAGGTGCACCTATTAACATAATTGGATGCATGTCAATGCCAACGATGGATGGAACGAATGCATTGATGAAAAGTAAAGAAGTTAAAATGATCATTGCAACTGGAGGACCTGGTCTTGTAAAGGCTTCATAC
>JAEWMK010000462.1 GCA_023457235.1 Bacillota bacterium | reverse complement strand
GATGTTGACTTATCGTAGTGGAGGAGTGTGAAGTTTGCTGGTCGCTGGGTGCTGGAGCTAGACAGTAATAAAGAGGCTGAATCTTGGGATTCAGCCTCTTTTTATTTGCAAATTTTAATTTCATAAGTCGAATATTGCGACCGGATTTGATCGGACACCGTATAAAAACATATGAATATGCACCTACCTAAGTCTCAAAGCGTTAAGACACGAATATAGTCTCGCTCCCCGAAATACCCAGATGTTCATTCGTGTTAGCTTTGAGACTTATGATACTTGAATTCCTATTGGAGTGTCCGATCACTTTAGGAAGCAATAATCGGTTTGTGAAATTATTTAGTAACGTTAATCTTTAAGTCTCCGTTTTCAACATCAATGACAACATCGGAACCGTCTGTTATATTACCTGCAATAATTTCCCTAGCAACCTTGGTTTCAATAAAGCGTTGAATAAATCGTTTCAATGGACGTGCCCCATATACTGGGTCAAACCCTTCATTTGCAATAAACATTTTAGTTTCATCTGTTAGTGACAATTTAATTTGACGATCCTGAAGGCGTTCTTGTAATTCATTTACAAGCTTACCGACAATACCAGAGATTTCTTTAACAGTTAAAGGTTTAAATAAAATCGTATCATCAACCCGGTTTAGAAATTCTGGACGAAAATGGTGGCGCAGCTGGGCCAATACTTTTTCACGAACTGGCTCTGATATTTGGCCACTGTCGGTTAATCCCTCTAGTAAATGGGCAGATCCGATATTCGATGTCATGATAATGACGGTGTTTTTAAAATCAACTACACGACCTTTCGAATCCGTAATCCTACCGTCATCAAGCATTTGTAGAAGGATATTGAATACTTCCGGATGGGCTTTTTCAATTTCATCTAATAATATAACGGAATACGGTTTTCTTCTGACCGCTTCTGTTAATTGTCCCCCTTCTTCATAGCCAACATATCCTGGAGGAGCCCCAATCAATCTTGATACAGCATGTTTTTCCATATATTCAGACATATCGATCCGAATCATATGCTCTTCACTATCAAACAAGCTTTCTGCCAGTGCTTTGGCTAGCTCCGTTTTACCTACCCCTGTCGGTCCTAGAAAGATGAAAGAACCGATTGGACGATAAGGGTCTTTCACACCTGCACGAGCCCTAATAACAGCATCCGCGACAAGCTGTACAGCCTCATCCTGACCGATAACCCGTTCATGCAGAATTTGGTCCAAACGAAGAAGTTTTTCACGTTCTCCTTCAACAAGCCTCGAAACAGGGATTCCTGTCCACCGACCGACAATCTCTGCGACTTCCTCTTCTGTTACTTCTTCCCTGAGGAGTCGACCTTCTTTTTCTGACTTCGTTAATTGTTGTTCTTTTTCTTTTAACTGCTTTTCAAGTGCAGGGATTTTTCCATGTCTTAGCTCAGCCGCTTTATTTAAATCATACTTTGCTTCCGCATCTTCAAGTGAACGTCTTAATGCTTCGAGCTGTTCCCTTAACTGTTGAATAATCTGCAGCTCTTTTTTCTCTTCATCCCATTTCGCTTTCATCGCATGGGCATTTTCTTTGAAATTTGCTAATTCTTTTCTTAAAGCCTCTAACCGCTCTTGGCTTGCTTGATCTTTTTCTTTACTTAGGGCGGCTTCCTCAATTTCCAACTGCATGATCTTGCGTGTCACTTCATCTAACTCAGAAGGCATCGAATCAATTTCTGTTCGAATTGTTGCACATGCCTCATCAATCAGATCAATTGCTTTATCAGGTAAAAATCGTTCCGTAATATAACGGTCTGACAGCACAGCTGCAGTAACAAGGGCGCGGTCATGGATGTTAACCCCATGATGAATTTCAAATCGTTCTTTTAACCCTCGTAAAATTGAAATCGTATCTTCAACCGTTGGTTCTTCGACAAGAACCTGTTGAAATCTCCGTTCAAGCGCAGGGTCTTTTTCAATATATTTTCGATGTTCATCCAATGTAGTGGCACCAATACAGTGCAGCTCCCCACGAGCAAGCATTGGCTTTAACATATTGCCGGCATCCATCGCACCATCTGATTTACCGGCTCCAACAATCGTATGAAGCTCATCGATAAATAATAAAATTCTGCCATTACTCTTTTTAACCTCATTTAATACCGCTTTTAATCGTTCTTCAAATTCACCACGGTATTTGGCACCAGCAATAAGAGAACTCATGTCTAATGAAAAAATCGTTTTATCCTTTAATCCTTCGGGCACGTCTTTGCGAACAATCCGTTGTGCAAGCCCTTCAACTATTGCTGTTTTACCTACCCCCGGCTCCCCGATTAAAACCGGATTATTTTTTGTTTTTCTTGATAAAATCCGTATAACCCGTCTTATTTCAGCATCACGGCCAATGACTGGGTCGATTTTCCCTTTTTTTACATCCTCAACTAAGTCACGTCCGTATTTTTTAAGAGCATCGTAAGTGACTTCCGGAGTCGGACTTGTAACCCGTTGATTTCCTCGTACTTCCGTAAGCACCTTTAAAAGGCGTGAGCGATTGAAACCGATTTGTTGAAAGATTTTTGCTATTTCTGTTGTTTGTTTTTCATCCGTCATAGCCAATATTAAATGTTCAACAGAAATATACTCATCCTTCAAGCGGCTCGCTTCATCTTCAGCACGGACTAATAATGACTGCAATCTTTGTGTAATATAAACAGCACCTGATTCAACCCCCGAACCAGATACCCTTGGTAGCTTATTTAGAGCTTCTTCGATTAATTTTTGAACGATCTCTGGGTTAATATTTAGTTTTTGTAAAATGCTAGTAGTGATCCCATCCTCTTGGGTAAGAAGTGAAGAAAATACATGTTCAACGTCTACTTGCTGGTGTCCTTTTCTGACAGCCAACGACTGGGAGTTGACTAGGGCTTCCCCAGTTTTCTCAGTCATTTTATTCATATCCATATTAATCCCTCTCATCCTTTCGAATAATTTGACCATTTTTGACCTATTTATATTATAGGGCATTTTACGAATAAAATTCAATAATAAACAAAAAAAATCCGCCTGGTGCAATACAGGCGGATTGTAATATTCTTATTTAAACTTACTCTTATACGTCCAGACTCGATTATGATTTGAATTCTCTGGGAAACGCTCCCCGACTTCAAGCCTAATTGATTGTGGTTTTTGGACCATTGATCCAGTTTCACCGATTTCAACATAAATTCCATTATTCGGTGCTTTCTGACCAGCGCGAAATTGACGTGGTTGCCCCATTATAAAAACCTCCTTAAATTTAAGGTTCACTACTATTATGTCCGAATACCTTAAACTCATTAATGGAGAAAAATGGCGGTTTAGAGCCCGAACTAAGAAAAAAAGCAGGAGCTAGGTCACTAAATGCTGGTTTAGAGCCCGAACCAAGAAAAAAACCAAGACATCGGTTACTAAAGGACCTTAACATACCAAGCCGGCACAAAGCTATAAAGGGGCAAGTTCCATTTTGAACAGCCCTTCATATCGGATTTATTTTTATTTATTTAATAATCCTAAAATCAAGGCTTTTTGAACATGAAGACGATTGCCGGCCTCTTGAACAACAACGGAATGTGGTCCATCGATAATGTCAGCCGTTACTTCTTCACCACGGTGTGCTGGTAAACAATGCATAAAAGAGTAATCCTCTTTCGCATGTTTCATTAACTCAGCATTAACCTGATAAGGTTGTAAAGTCTGTATTCTTTCAGCAGCCTCGTCTTCAAAGCCCATACTTGTCCAAACATCAGTATAGATGAAATCAGCGCCTTTAACAGCTTCAATTGGATCATTCATTACTTCGATCGTTGCATCCGTTTCCGCAGCAAACTTTTTGGCAATCTCAACAACTTCAGCTTTTGGTTGATAGGCATCAGGACAAGCGACGATGCAATCCACACCAACTTTAGCGGAGCCTATCATTAACGAGTGTGCTACATTATTGCCATCGCCAACATATACAAGTTTTTGGCCTTTTAAGCTTCCTTTAATTTCATAAATTGTCATTAAGTCTGCTAAGGCCTGACATGGATGATAATCATCTGTTAGGGCATTAATAACAGGGATCGTTGCATGTTTTGCTAATTCAACAACACGTTCATGCTCAAAAGTACGAATCATAATAATATCGATGTACTCAGACAGAACTTGTGCAGTATCGGACAGGGGCTCTCCTCTTCCCAACTGTGTGTCTTTACTGCTTAAGAAGATGGAATGGCCGCCTAATTGAGTCATTCCTGCTTCAAATGAAACACGAGTACGGGTTGATGATTTTTCAAAAATCATTCCCATCGTTTTTCCTTTTAATATATCTAAGTGTTGCCCTGCTTTATGCAGCTTTTTTAACTCAACTGCTGTTTTAATTATATCTATGATCTCGTCTTGGGTTAAATCAATTAACGTTAATAAATCATCTACGTGCAATTTCGGTGCTGCAATAGTCGTAGTTGTGCTCATTTATACCACTTCTTTCTCAATATTTGTTTTCGTTAGCCAATCTTGGATGGATTTTACACTAAAACTACTTTCTTTTAATCCTAGTAAAAATCCTTCTACCGTTTCCCATTCTGTAAAAACATGTAGGCGATACTTTAACGCTAATTGGCGTTTTTCTACTTCTTGTTCCGTTTTCTTTTTAGATAAACTAATTAATGCCAATGCCTTTGGACTTTGCACCCATTTTGCATAATCATTCTCTGTAGCTACTGTTAAACCGGCCACATTGATTAGGCTACTAATATGATCGATATAATCGCTAGCTAATTCACTATCATCAATAAAGACTTCATTTTTATTGTGCGCTTTTTGTTCATTCCAGTGGAATACTTTATAAAATGCCTCTTGCTTTGTTTCAGCAATCGCAATCCCTTCACCCGTTGATTTCATTTCCGGGCCTAATACAGGGTCTAGGCCAGCAAGCTTGATCGTTGAGAATACAGGATACTTAATCGTGATATAAGGACGGTCAGGTAAAAGACCTTTTTGGTCTGTGATGTCAGTTAAATATTTCCCAAGCAATAATTTTGTCGCAATTTGTATTACAGGTACACCTGTTACCTTACTTAAGATTGGCACCGTTCTACTTGCCCGCGGATTTACCTCTAAGACGTACACAATACCATCAGAAAGAACAAATTGAATATTCATGATTCCTTTAAAATTTAGTTCCTTCGCAATTCGTTTAGAATACTCAGCCATTAGCTCTTTTTCATGATCCGAAATTGATACGGAAGGTAAAATCGCTGTACTATCTCCTGAATGTACGCCAGCCTTTTCGACATGCTCGATGATGGTTGGGATTAAAATATCTTCTCCATCCGTTAGAACATCTACTTCAGCTTCCTTACCTGCAACATAAGCATCTAAAAGAATTGGGAATACCTGTTCAGTTTGACCTGCAATTAACTGGTCTAATTCCTGTTCATTCTTTAGTATAATCATCCCTTTACCGCCAATTACATAGGAAGGTCTTAAAAGGACAGGGAAGCCAATCAATGCGGCTTTTGCTTTTAAATCATCTGTATTTTCAGCAATTTCACCTGGTATATGTGGAACATCAACTTTACGTAAAAGCTGATAAAAACGATCACGGTCTTCAAGTTGATCAATAATATCCTCACTCGTTCCAAGAAGGTTTACACCGGCTTTCTCCAACTGAGAAACAAGGTTAATAGCCGTCTGTCCGCCAAATTGAACAATCACATCATTTGTGCCTTCGACTTCAAGCACATTTAGAACATCCTCCAATGTTAATGGTTCGAAGTATAAACGATCAGCCATTTCATAGTCCGTGCTGACTGTTTCCGGGTTGTTATTAATCATAATTGTTTCGTAGCCTTCTTCTTGAAGGGCTAACACACCGTGAACAGAGCTGTAATCAAATTCGATACCTTGACCAATTCGGATTGGTCCGGAGCCAATTATACATACTTTTTTCTTGTCGCTTTTTTCAACTTCACACTCACCGAAATAGCTCGAATAATAGTATGGTGTGTTGGCTTCAAATTCAGCAGCACATGTATCAACCATTTTATAGGACGCTACAATGTTCAAGTCTTTTCTTAATTCGCGAACGTCAGACTCTGAAACATTCCATGCTGTAGCTAAATATGAATCTGAGAATCCATATTTTTTTATTTTTTTCATAAATTCTTCCGACACATTATCAATTGTATGGGAATCAATTTCCTGCTCCATTTGAATTAAACGATAAAATAGATTTAAGAAAAATGAATTAATTTTTGTCTCTTGTTCTATGCTCTTTATATCTACGCCTCTTCTAATTAACTCTAAAATAGCAAAGAAGCGGCGATCATCTGCGTTTTTAACAATAGACATAAGCTCTTCATCATTTAGCTTTTCGATCGATGCATGCTTTAAACCAACAGTGCCTAATTCTAATGATCGGACACCCTTCTGTAAAGCACTTTCTAAATTTCGATCAATGGCCATTACTTCGCCGGTTGCCTTCATTTGCGTGCCTAACACACGATTCGCAGTTGGGAATTTGTCAAACGGCCAGCAAGGGAATTTAACAACAACATAGTCTAAGGCCGGCTCAAAGCTCGCATAGGTATGTCCTGTAACTGGATTTAATAACTCATCTAATGTGTAACCGAGGCTTAATTTCGCAGCGATACGGGCAATTGGATATCCAGTTGCTTTTGAAGCTAGCGCTGAAGAACGGCTTACACGAGGATTTACTTCAATTAAGTAATAATTTTTACTTTCTGGGTCTAATGCGAATTGAATATTGCATCCTCCGATTATCCCTAATGCACGAATGATTTTTACAGATGCAGCACGCAGCATTTGAAACTCAGCATCTGTTAATGTCTGTGATGGAGCGACAACGATTGAATCACCTGTATGGATTCCAACAGGGTCGATATTTTCCATATTACAAATCGTGATACATGTATCATTTGAATCGCGCATAACCTCATATTCTATTTCCTTAAAGCCGGCGATGCTTTTTTCAATTAAACATTGCGTAATTGGACTTGCATCAAGACCACTTCTAACAAGATCGATGAAGGCGTCGTGATCATTTGCAATCCCGCCTCCAAAACCTCCTAATGTATAAGCTGGTCTTACAATAATCGGAAAACCAACTTTTTCAGAAAAAGTAAGCGCTGATTCAATATTTTCAACGATTTCACTTTCAGGAACAGGTTCATTAAGTTCGTGCATAAGTTCACGGAAGGCCTCACGGTCCTCCCCTTTTTTAATGGATTCAATCGGGGTTCCTAATAATTCTACACCGTACTTTTCTAAAACACCTTTTTCATGAAGAGAAAAAGCGAGATTTAAGCCTGTTTGGCCTCCCAATGTTGCTAAGATTCCATCTGGATTTTCTTTTACAATTATTTTCTCAATGCTTTCCACTGTAAGAGGCTCGAAATAAACAGCATCTGCATTTGCTTCATCTGTCATGATCGTTGCAGGATTATTATTCACGAGGATGACACGGCAG
>JAEWMK010000461.1 GCA_023457235.1 Bacillota bacterium | reverse complement strand
CAGCTATTACCGTATGTTGCGATTAACTTAGGATGGGTTGTTGCGGAAGTTGGACGTCAGCCTTGGGTTGTATACGGATTGATGAAAACTACTGATGGTGTTTCACCAATAGCATTTTCACAAATTGCGTTTTCATTAACCGGCCTCGTTGTCTTCTATACTCTATTGATTATTGCCGATGTTTATTTGCTGGTGAAGTATTCAAGAAAAGGACCTGATGCTGCAGGAGTAGGAACGAAAGGAGGAGTAAAGCATGTCTCATGAATTGTTGGCCGTCATTTGGTTTGGTTTATGGGGGTTACTATGGGCCGTTTATTTTGTCCTCGATGGTTACACTTTAGGTACAGGCATGTTGTTCCCGTTCCTTACTAAAAATAAACAGGAACGCAACCAACTCCAAGAAGCAATAGGACCATTTTGGGGCGGAAATGAGGTTTGGCTGATCACAGCTGGGGGTGCAACCTTTGCTGCGTTTCCACTGACATATGCCAATATGTTTAGTTATCTATATACACCGTTGATGTTGATTTTATTTTCCCTATTTTTCCGAGCGACCGGTTTGGAGTTTATGCATAAGGATGATTCACCTAAGTGGCAATCTTCGTGGAAATGGGCATTTACGGTGAGTAGTTTCTTGATCGCTCTTCTTTTTGGAGTAGCATTCGCTAACCTTTTTGACGGTCTCCTCATTGGAGAAGCAGGCTATGAAGGAACACTTTTAAGCTTATTACATCCATATGGATTACTCGGCGGAATATTATTTGTTTTGATGTTTTTGCTGTCTGGTTCATTATGGATACAGCTAAAAACAAGTGGTGTCGTCGCCCAAAAAGCAGCAAAACTTACAAAATCGCTGGCAATGATAACTGCGATGGTAGTAGCAATTTTCTTAGTCGCAACAGCTAATCGGACACCAATTTTTGAAAATTATACAGTAATGCCGATTCTATGGCTACTGCCATTATTAGCTTTGGTAGCCAGTCTATCGGCGATAGTGTTCACAGTTAGAAAACGAATTGGTTTAGCATTCACCGCCATTTGTACTACCATTTTTATGCTGATGGCGACAGGATTTGTTGGTATGTTTCCAAATATGCTCCCTTCCAAAATTGATCCAGCATTTGGAACAACATTATATGAAGCAGCAGGAAGTCAATTGAATCTATCCATCATGCTGGTCGTTGCACTAATCTGCGTTCCGATTGTCATTCTTTATCAATTATGGAGCTACCGTATATTTAAAGATAAAATCACGAAGGATACAGCAAAAGGTTATTAGTAACACAGTAAAGCCCTGTAACTTCTCACTGATTACAGGGCTTCTCCATATCTATACAATTTTACGCTGCAAACTAACTTTTTCTTTCACTTCCTTTTTCATTGGCAGGGTGATCGTAAAACACGTCCCTTCCCCTACTTCACTTTCCACCTCTATAAAACCATTCATCGATTCAATAATGCGATAAACGACCATCATACCAAGGCCGGTTCCCTTTATTTCTTTTGTTGAAAAATATGGTTCTCCTAAGCGTGAAAGCTGATTGGCATCCATCCCAATTCCGGTATCTCTTATCCGAATCACAACCGTTTTGTCATCTACAACGTTCGAATAAACTGATAATAACCCTCCATTTGGCATGGCTTCAATTGCATTTTTCATTAAATTTACTAAACATTGCTGCAGTCTGGATCGTTCAGCCTTTATAGAACCCCCCATTAATACGGATTGAACCTCGACATTATTCATATTTGCTAACGGCTGCATAACATCAATCGCTCGCTTAAGTTCGTCCTTTGTTTGAAGGATTTCAACCTTTTCCGGGGATGGCTTGGCAAATGTTAAATAATCTTGGATTATACCTGCCGCCCGGTCAATCTCCTCAATTGAAATTTTAATATATTCCTTACAATGGTCCGGTACATCCTGTTCACTCAGAAGTTGCATAAATCCTCTACTTGTCGTCAACGGATTTCGTACTTCATGTGAAATACTGGAGGCGAGATGGCTAACTGCTTCCAATTTTTCATTTCTTATCAATTTCCTTTGGAGAAGCTCATACTGGCGAATATCCTCTACAACCCTCGTACTAACCCATGTTCCCACAAGGTAAGCAATGATATAAGCAATCCAATTATTTTGATCCATACCCGCTCCAGGACTAATAAGAACCGTCATAACGGCAACAACTAACGCTGAATAGGTACCCAATGACGTAGCAAACGATATTTTTTCAATAGAAGACCATGTCGTAAATTTTTTATAAATCGATAAGATAAGAACAGCGATCAATGTTGCTATTGTAGTCGTTATGATAATTCCTACCATTCCGCCGATCGAAAGACGAAGTATAAACATAATAATGTACAATCCAAGCGTTACAAGTGGTCCACCATATAAACCGCCAATAATAAATGGAATGTAACGCAAATCGAAAACCAAACCATTATTGGCAGGTAATGTAAATTTCATGCATAATACAATACCTAAAGCTCCAAACAGAAAAATGGCAACTTGTTTTATTGGCTTAGACCATTCCCGCTTTTCTGACCAATATTGGTACAAAAATACTAAAAACAATATAAAAAATAAATTTGGTGCAATATCTTTAATAAAATCTAACATTATCTTTTCCTACTTTTTTCTTCATTTTTCCCTTTTCCATCGAATAAGTATTCGACACATAGAGAAGAATTCCTTTGCAGTAAGTCAAAATTTTTATGTATTTATTTTTAATATTCATATAAAATAGATTCAATTATCTTTTCACAAGGCAATTGTTTCATTGACAAAATAT
Source organism: Bacillota bacterium (assembly GCA_023457235.1). GTDB lineage: Bacteria > Bacillota > Bacilli > Bacillales > Bacillaceae_J > Schinkia. The sequence goes on along the minus strand of JAEWMK010000461.1, from coordinate 2,677 downwards.
GAATTAAGATTTATAATAATAATTGTAAACGCTTTCAATTTAGAGGTGAGGATTTATGTTGTATAACAGTCATGAAGGGAAAGACTACTTCATTGATATCCTTTTAAATATCGGTTTGTTTAAAATGCCAGATGGGCGTCAATTATATGAAGCAACCGAAAACGAACTTAAAAAGGAACTATGTTCATTAACCAATAACCAATTTTCATTCTGTACTCTTTCACAATGATAACCTTATAGTGTTTTTTGATAGGACTGACCAAACAGGTCAGTTTTTTTATATACTTTTTTAGCCTAATTATTGGCTCTATTCAGGAATTTCTTATATGATATATAATAGAAGGAATATAAATATTTTGAGCTCTTCTAAATAATTAATCTGAACACCTTGAAAGAAAAGAGGGAAACCTATGGAAGATAGAAAAAATTTATTACAGGAAGCACAAGAGGTGCTAACTCAAACGAGCCGTACTTTTGTTATTCCTATATCCCGTTTGGAAGGCTCGCTCAATCATGTTGTCATGGCCTCATACCTTTGTATGCGTAGCATTGATGAAATTGAAGACCACCCAATTTTACCTAAAGAAGATAAAATACACCTCCTTAGAACTGTCGGAGAACAAATTCTTAAGATCGGAACTCCGCTTTCCCCACATTTTGCCGATTTAGACGACGTATTACCAGAGGTGACTGTCCGAATTGATGATTGGCTTACTCTAATACCATCGGAGATTACCGAAAAGGTTCGATTTTTCGTTTCAAAAATGGCTGATGGTATGGCGGATTGGACTGAACGGAACTGGGTTGTTCGAACAGAGGAAGATCTTAATGATTATACATATTATGTTGCTGGTTTGGTTGGTGAATTATTATCAACTTTATGGAAATGGCATGATGGTATTGATACAGATGCAAATCTAGCCGTAGCTTTTGGACGAGGCTTACAAGCTGTGAATATCATCCGTAACCGAGGGGAGGATCAAGAACGCGGCGTATCCTTTTATCCAGATGGTTGGACACAGGAAAGAATGATTGATTATGCTAAAAAGCAATTGGCCCTAGCAGATGAATATATTGCCTCTATTCAATCAAAGCATATACATGAATTTTGTTCCATTCCACTGGCTCTTGCCTACGGTACACTAAGAGTTATTGAAAACAACCAGGAAAAATTGAAACGTGAGGAAGTAATCAAGATTGTTGATACGATCATTGGATGATAGGTTTCCCCTTTGCACAATAAATGAGGCCGACTCTTAAATTTGAGGCGGCCTCTATCTATCAATCACTATTTATCTTGTTTTTCCTGCTCCATAACTGGCTCATGAACCTGTGCTTCCCTATCCTCTTCCCCTCCTACGGCTATTTCTGATTTCGAGGCATCAAAATTATTTACATTCCCACGAGATACAAAGCTCTCTAACATCGCCTTTAAATCCATTCCCGTGCTTTCTTTCAAACTTTCCTGTAGTCCAAGCATTGTTTTCGTCACATTGTTTGTGATCTTCGCAGCTCCACTGGAATCAGAGCCACCCATATCAATAACCTTCATGCCTTCAATCTTGGAAAGTGGTTGTGCTACTTCACGAGCATACTTAGGCAGCATATCCATGAACATTTCAAGGATTGCCGCTTCACCGTATTTCGCCATTGCTTGTGCCATTAATTCCTTCGCCTCGGCCTCGGCACGCCCGCGTTCACGGATGACTGCAGCTTCAGCCAATCCTTTTTGCTTTTCAATGAGCGCTTTTGTCTCTCCATCAATTCTTGCTTTATCCGCTTCTGCCTCCGCTTTTGCTTTGATGTCATAGGCATTGGAGTCCGCTAGTGCTTTCCGGCGTTTTTGTTCCTCAAGTTCCAATTCTACTTGACGCTGACGTTCAATGAACTGAATCTTCATTTCCTCTTCCTTGACTTGCTGGGCGAGTCTTGCTTTTTCCAGTTCATACGATTGCTCCGCTTTCGCCCGTGCTCTTTCTGTTTCTTCTTTAATTTGTGCTTCTTTAATATCCTTTTCTTTCTTTGATTCGGCAATTACAGTAAGACGCTTATTTTCCTCATCCTGGGCTTCTTGATCATTTTTCGCTTTATAGATCCGCGTTTCTTTTTCAGCATCTGATTCAGCCATATCAGCTTTTTTGCGGATTTCCGCAATCCGTGGCCGTCCAAGATTATCTAAATAGCCATTTTCTTCATCCGCATCTCGTAGATCATCTAAACCAAATGAAGTAATTTTAAAACCCATGTTATCTAGCTCTTTTTGTGCTATTTCCTGCACTTGTTGATTAAAGGATTCCCGGTCATTATTAATTTCTTCAACTGACAATTTAGATAATATGGCGCGAAGATTGGTCCCTAGTACCTTTGAAACCTCTTCTTCAATCTCATGCTGTTTTTTTCCTAAAAATTGTTCAGCATAATTAGCGATTCCAATTAAAGAGTCTGCGATTTTAACTGAGGTAATCGCATCCGCTATAACCGGCACGCCTTGAGCTGTGTATACTTTTGGAGTTGTTAACTTAATTTGAAATGAATTTAAATCAACGGGTGTGCATGTTTGGAATAATCTTAAGCGAACCCCGCCCCCACGGATAATTTTTAAACTTCTGCCGTTTTCGTCTTCGAAAATACGAGGGTCGCTATCAGGATTTCCAAGTTTTGGGCCTGTAATAATAAG
>JAEWMK010000460.1 GCA_023457235.1 Bacillota bacterium | reverse complement strand
GTGGATCATCTCGTGTGCCGTAGGGTTGCCTGGGCCGAGCTAACTGCTTAAGTAACGCTTATGGCTGCCATATCGACAGAAGTTGCACGACACCTACATATACTTTTTAAAGAAACTCACCAATGGGGTGAGTTTTTTTCTTTAATCAGTTATAATTATTTAGTACATATACAAAAATGAGGTAAAGGGAGGCATGGGAAATGGCTTATCAAGCGTTATATCGTGTTTGGAGACCGCAAACATTTCATGATGTTGTCGGTCAGGAGCATATCACTAGAACATTGCAAAATGCTTTAGTTCAGGAAAAGTTTTCCCATGCCTATTTGTTTTCTGGTCCGCGTGGAACGGGAAAAACGAGTGCAGCTAAGATTTTAGCAAAGGCTGTTAACTGCGAGCGGGCCCCGGTAAGTGAACCTTGTAACGAATGTGACGCTTGTAGAGGTATTACCAACGGCTCGATATCGGATGTTATTGAAATTGATGCCGCCTCAAACAATGGCGTCGAAGAAATTCGGGATATACGCGATAAAGTTAAATACGCACCAAGCTCTGTCCGTTATAAGGTATATATCATAGATGAGGTACATATGCTTTCTATTGGCGCCTTTAATGCACTACTCAAAACATTAGAAGAGCCGCCGAAACATGTTATTTTTATTTTAGCAACAACTGAACCGCATAAAATCCCACTAACGATTATTTCTCGTTGTCAGCGTTTTGAATTTAAACGAATTCCGCCTCGAGCAATGGTCGAACGAATGAAGGAAATTACGGACGCAAACAATATTGAGACAGAAGAGCAAGCTTTGCCATTAATCGCAAAGGCCGCTGAAGGTGGAATGCGTGATGCATTGAGCCTTCTCGATCAGGCGATCTCATTTAGCGGTGAGAGGGTAACAGTTGAGGATGTTCTTTCGATTACAGGAGCTGTATCGCAGCAATTTTTAGTTGAAACAGCCGGAAGTTTGTTAAACAGGGATGTAGTAGAGGCATTACATACAGTTGATAAGCTTTTAAAGTTAGGTAAAGAGCCGACACGTTTTATCGAGGATTTAATTTTTTACTTTAGAGATATGCTTTTATATCAAACTGCACCGAATCTAGAGGGTATGATGGAGCGGGCGATTGTTGATGATGGGTTTAAGAAATTAACTGCTGAAACATCACCAGATCAAATCTATACAATCATTAATGGGCTTAATGAAAGTCAGCAGGAAATGAAGTGGACAAATCATCCGAAAATTTTCCTAGAGTTGGCCTTAGTTAAAATATGCCAACAGCAACAAAGTGGTACAGGAGCGGGTGGCTCGGGGTCCAATGAACAAATCGGTGCACTTCTTGACCGGGTCAATCGGTTGGAAGCTGAATTGAATGAGTGGAAGAAAAATGGTTCAATCGTCGACTCAGGGAGAGGCTCCGAGTCAAACCAAGCAGAAAGGGAGAGGAAGCCTGTAAAAACAGGGTCGGGCCGAAACTCCAGAAAGGCAACAGGACCGGTAAGGGAAATGCTGAAAACCGCCTCAAAGCAGGACCTTAGCTGGTTATCAAGCCAGTGGGGATTATTTCTAGATAATTTGAAAAATCGAGAAATTGCTGCGCAGGCGATGATTCTAGATGCCAAAGTCGTTGCTGCCTCAAAATCGGCCTTTGTTCTTGCCTTTAGACATGAATTTCACTGCCAAATGGCATCGACAAATAAACGTGATATAATTGAAAAGGTTCTCAGAGAAACGACTGGGTTAGATTTGAAAATGCATGCGATCACTCTTGAGGAGTGGGAAGCTGTTAAAGAGGAATTTATTCGCAAGCAAAAGAATGAAAATGAAGAGGAAGTACCTGAAGAAGATCCATTAATTGCAGAAGCAAAAAAATTATTTGGTTCTGATTTAATTGAAATAAAAGATTAACTTTATTCAGTAGCATTTTCCGTATTTGGATTTGGTTAGATGGGTGCAGTTTAATATATAATTCAGTGGAGGAAATCATGTCTGAATAAAGTTAAGCCTCCGGCGGATGCCTCAGATTTTCAAAGGTAGTTTTTCGAGCAAGCTCGAAAAACTCTGGGCACAAATACGCCAAGGCGCATTTGATTATAACAATATACTTACAGGAGGTATCACAATATGCGTGGTGGAATGGGAAATATGAATAATATGATGAAGCAAGTGCAAAAAATGCAAAAGCAAATGCAGCAGTCTCAGGAAGAATTATTGTCAATGGTATTTGAGGGAACAGCTGGCGGCGGTATGGTAACTGTCACTGTTACTGGAGGTAAAATTGTTCAGGAAGTAAAAATTAAAGAAGAAGTAGTAGATCCTGAAGATATCGAAATGCTTCAAGATTTAATCTTAGCTGCAACAAATGATGCACTAAAGAAGGTTGATGAAAAAACAAACCAAACGATGGGTAAATTTACGCAAGGTTTAAATATTCCAGGTCTATTTTAATCATTATTAAAAGGCATATAATTTTGTACATTATTGTCTAGCTCCAGCGCCTATCGCCTAGCAAACTTCAGGTCTCCTCCCTACGATAAGTCAACTAAGAATTGCTAACGCAATTCAAGTTTCCTTTATCTCAGTCGAAGCCCCTCCAGTTTGTACGGCGATGAGCAAGGCGCTTGCGCTTTTCTAAAAGAGGAGATAAAAAAATGCATTACCCTGAACCAATTGCAAAGCTCATTGATAGCTTTATGAAATTGCCAGGTATCGGCCCTAAAACGGCCGTTCGTCTGGCTTTTTTTGTATTAAAAATGAAAGAGGAAGATGTATTAGATTTCGGTAAAGCGTTAGTAAATGCCAAAAGAAATCTGACACATTGCTCCGTCTGCTTTAATATAACGGATCGAGACCCATGCTCCATTTGTGATGACCAATACCGGGATCGCAGTGTAATTTGTGTTGTCCAAGACCCCAAAGATGTCATTGCTATGGAAAAAATGAAGGAGTATCATGGACTGTACCATGTTCTTCACGGCGCCATTTCACCAATGGATGGTGTAGGTCCGGAAGATATTAAAGTAGCAGAATTGTTGAAAAGATTGCAGGATGAAGAAGTACAGGAAATTATCCTTGCCACAAACCCGAATATAGAAGGAGAAGCAACAGCTATGTATATTTCACGTCTAGTCAAGCCATCGGGTATTCGAATTACTAGAATCGCCCATGGTCTACCGGTTGGTGGGGACTTAGAATATGCCGATGAAGTCACCCTATCAAAGGCGTTAGAAGGACGACGTGAATTATAAGGAACAGGGGGATTAGTTGATGTTTTTCCGCCGTAAAGGGAAACTTCGAAGAGAGACAGATCAAAAACTGTGGAATTCTTTAAATGAACTGAAAAACGAATGGATGAGAAATAAGGTATTAGTAGAAAAAAGTATAGATCCAAGTGTACATTTACTGAATGAACTTAAAATTTCAGAATCTAAGTATTTTTATTTAGTAAGAGAGGCTAAATTCCGTAATCTATCAGCAGATCGAAAATAAAGAGCCTCTCTTTGTTCTTTTTTAAACTTCCCCTTCATAGTAATGATAATAAATGGGACAAAGTATGAAAGGGGAAGGGATGATGGATATAAGCACATTTGAACCGACAACGATTATTGTTGTTCTCGGGGGGCTAATGGGTCTCCTATTAATATTAGGCGCTCCGATTAAGCCAATAAGAATGGTGGGCAGCGGCCTTGTAAAGATCATGATTGGCGCTTTAGGTCTGTTTATTATAAATTCAATTGGGACATTCATGGATTTTCACATTCCAATTAATTTCGTTACAGCCTGCATTAGTGGATTTCTAGGCTTCCCCGGTATGGCAGCTTTAATAGCGATCGATCAAATTATTCTGTAATTCAAATACAAGTGGCTATAGCCATTTGTATTTTTTTGTAGAATTTTGTTGACATTATTTTTTGAAGGTGGTATATTATTAAAGTCGCAGTTGATGATGTTCACAAAAAGTTCGCATTTAATTTCTTGACATTAATCAGGCGATATTGTATGATATGAAAAGTCTCTACGAAAGCAGAGAGCTTAAAATAAAAAAGTTGTTGACTTCCGCGAAAGAAGATATTAAGATAAATCTTGTCGCTGAAAACACGACGAACGAAATGATCTTTGAAAACTAAACAAAATGTCAAGCGTGCTAATAAAGTTGAACTTGAAGTTCAACAAGCAAGTCAGTATTAATTTTGAGCAA
>JAEWMK010000459.1 GCA_023457235.1 Bacillota bacterium | reverse complement strand
ATTGAGGTCCTATCACCATCAACAGCAAAAAATGATCGATTAATTAAATACAATAGCTATGAAAAGGCTGGTGTAAAGGAATACTGGATTGTTGATCCATATAACCAGACAATTGAAGTATACCTCTTGGAAAACGGAGCATATCACCGTAGTGGAGTATATTTTAAGGACGATATTTTAAAAGTTCATTTATGGGAAGATTTTCAAATTGACTTAAATCTTATTTTTAAAAACTAAATAAACGACAAGCGTGCTGGCTCCTTGTCGTTTATTGTTTTTGCTCGTTTATTAAAATGAATATTTTATCACCCCAATAAAGGGATATATTTAAAACAACTAAAAGAAACCTGATGGAGTTGAAAACCGGGCAGATAGTTTATTTATTTGAAAGTTTTTCAAGCACTTGTTCTATAGGAATTGCATATCCAACATCTTCTGTTATCCACTTTGCACTTAGCTTTCCATGCCACTCCCCATTCTATTAAGACACAAAATCAAAAAATGGCCCTTTTTCTATTTTTTCTAACCAAATTATGATATAAAAATGTATACATCCCCGTTTTTAATGGATATAATGTATAAAATCAATAAATAAAGATAAAAACAGCAGAATTTTCATAAATATAATGTAATAGGGAGGTTGAAAATCAATGTATGAGCCATTATCTAAATTATTTTATAAAGAACCTGAAAAATACGAATTTGAATACTCCAGAAGGATTAGTAGCTACGGAACTGTTCGGTTGCCGTTTAATATTAAACCCTTGAAATCTAACCAAGAATTTTCTTGTTTTTATGTTAACCATTCGGAGTTAGACTTCTTTCATGACCAAGTTTTAAAACAAAGTAAGTTAATACAAGAAAAAATCAACTCATTGCCAGATATCGCAATTGCTCAATATATAAAATCAAAATTAATTGATGAACTTCTTAGCACTAATGAAATTGAGGGGATAAGAAGTACAAAAGCAGAGATGAAGACGGTAATTGAAGTTGTTGTAAAAAAAGACAATTCAAAGAAAAAGATCAGGCACTATAGTTTGATGAAAACTTACTTCAATTTGATTTCTGAAAAGAATGATGAAATACAGAATCTTGAACAAATTAGGAATATATATAATGAGTTAGTAGAAACAGAAGTTAAAAAAGATGGCAAACTTGATGGAGAATTATTTAGAAAAGGTTCTGTTGATATAGTAACATCTGCGGAAAAGGTAATCCACAAAGGTGTTTACCCCGAGTCTTCCATACTAGCTCATCTATCGAATTTAATTAATTACCTAAATGAACACCCATCTCCAATGCTGTACAAAATTGCTGTAGCTCATTATTATTTTGGATATATACATCCATTCTATGATGGTAATGGTAGAACCTCAAGATACATTAGTAGTATGTACTTAATCAATGAATTGGATAAACTTACAGCATTGTCATTATCTTACTCTACTAATAAAATGAAACCAATATATTATGATGCATTTACTGTAAGTAATGATCCCAAAAACAAAGGTGAACTTACTTACTTTTGTAAAACATTTTTTGAAATTATTCATAATGCTCAAAGTGATATATTAGCTGATTTATCCTATAAATCCAACAAAATGGATCAATTAGTCGAATTAATTTCACATCTAGACCTTTCCAACGAACTTTCAAGGGATGTATTATTCATTGCTGGACAACATGACATTTTTGGTATTGAAGGTACTGGAATTTCAAGACATGAATTATCCGAAGCAAAAGATACCACAGAATATAAGATTGGTAAGGAAATTAAAGAGTTAGATAAATTAGGTTATATAAAGTATATAAAAAGAAATCCAATTGAAATAACTATAAGTGATGATCTACACGAAAAATTAAATTTATAGGATAAATTTCGAGAACCACCCTGTAGTGACAGCGTAAGGTGGTTTTCTCGTTCTTTAATACGTTTCACCGAAAAAATGACACGAATCATCTCTGTACTTAAGCTGCTGACCCCCTGTCATTTAAATCAGGCAGATAGTAGTTTGCGGTCATTAGTTTATTCATCAGGAAGTTTTTCAAGCACTTGTTCTATAGGAATTGCATATCCAACATCTTCTGTTATCGACTTTGCGTATACTACACCCATGACTTTACCACTCTCACTATTTATTACAGGACTTCCACTATTCCCCTTATAAATTGGTGCTGAAAGCCTAAGCACACCATTCTTATCTGATCCTTGGAGGATATAGCCTTCATTAACAATTTGATTATGAAATAGAGGATTGCCAATCACATAAATATGATCATGGACCTGCCATGCATCAGGTTCACTTAGCGAAATGTGTGGCAACTTCTCACCGTTAATCTTTAAAAATGCAAGATCAATATCAGTTTCAGCAGATATGATCTCCGCCTCCATCCATTCACCGTTCGGAAACATCACAGTGATGGAGTACATATTATCAACGACATGTTTATTCGTGACAATTAAACCAGTTTCAGAGATATTAAAACCCGTTCCCTTTGTGTACTGATCTTGAATGGTGACAACGGCTTCCTTATACTCCTTAATAT
>JAEWMK010000458.1 GCA_023457235.1 Bacillota bacterium | reverse complement strand
GAATTTGTAACCCCAGTGATCTCACTTGGATATTGCATTGCTAAAAACAAGCCTGCACGAGCTCGCTCATCTACTGCCATCTCTAGCACATTTTGTCCATCTAATGTTATACTACCTTTAGTTACTGTATATTTAGGATGTCCCATGATTGCTGAGGCAAGGGTCGATTTACCTGTTCCGTTTGGACCCATGATCGCATGGATCTCTCCACCTTTCACTTCAAGGTTCACACCTTTTAAAATTTCTTTTCCCTCAATCTCAACATGTAGATCTTTAATTGATAAAGTAGACGACATTTTAATACCTCCATTTTATACTAGTCCCTTTAATTACAACGATTTTTTAAAAGGAGCTTTCATTCTCAATCTATTCTCATTCTAATTCTATACCAAAAGAAAATACTTATCAACCATGAGTTATTTTGTTAACGATACTTTTTATACTAAAATGTTTATAAAGTATATTTCCGCAATTCTTTCTAGTTTTTGTAATATGCGATAAATCATACAGTCAACGCAAATAGACATGAGGAGTGGTATCGACATCCTCATGCCTGTTTATACTTTTTTACTTATTATTTAGCTGCAGCAGGAATAACTGCACCTTGGTATTTTTCATTAATAAAATCAGAAATTTCTTGTGATTGTAAAACTTCTACTAAAGTTTTGATTTCCTCACGATTTTCATCACCACTACGAACAGCTATCACGTTAACGTATGGGTTGTTTTCTGGTGATTCAACAGCGATTGGATCTTTAGCAGGATCTAGACCAGCATCTAAAGCATAGTTAGCGTTGATTAACGCTGCATCCCCTTCACCATTGTTATACACCTGTGGTAAAAGACCAGCTTCTACATCAGCAACGAACTCTAACTTTTTCGGATTTTCAATAATATCATCTAAAGTTGCTGTTGTTTTCTCAATACCTTCTTTTAACTTAATTAAACCTTTTTCTTCAAGCATTGATAAAATACGACCATGGTCAGGGATCGAGTTACTCATAATAATTTTTGCGCCTTCTGGAAGCTCTTCAAGTGACTTATAATTTTTAGAATAAATACCGATTGGTTCGATATGAATACCACCAGCATTAACGAAGTCATACCCGAATTCTTTCTTTTGTGCCTCTAAGTAAGGAATATGTTGAAAATAGTTTGCATCAATTTCTTTATCATTTAACGCTTTATTAGGTAAGATATAGTCTTGGAAAGGAACGATTTTTAGCTCAATTCCTTTTTCAGCTAAAATAGGCTCTGCTTGTTCTAAAATTTCAGCATGTGGAACGTTTGATGCACCTACAACTAATTTTACAGGTTCTGTTTTTTCCGTTTGTTCTGTTGTACCCTCTTGATTTTCCCCAGTTGCATTTTCTTCTGTTTTGCCACCGCCACAAGCTGCTAGGGCAAAAACTACGAAAAGCGTTGTAACTAAAAGTAATAGTTTCTTCATCTAATTTGCCTCCTATTATTTTTGTCTAGCTCCAGCGCCCAGCAACTAGTGGACTTCACCCACCTCCCTACGATAAGTCACCATCGACTCACTACGTTCGCCGTGGTTCCTATATCTCAGTCGATGTGCTCCAGTCCATACGTTGCTGTACGGGCGCTTTCGCTTTTCTTACCTTTTATCTATTTTAGAAGTGACTACGTCACCAATAAACTGAATGATAAACACGATTACTAAAATTAATATTGTTGAAAAAATAGTTACATCATTATGATTGCGTTGAAATCCTTCCAGATATGCAAGGTTTCCAAGTCCACCTGCACCTACAACACCAGCCATCGCTGTATATCCAACAAGGGCAATGGCAGTTACTGTAATCCCCGATATAAGCGCCGGCATCGACTCTGGTAATAAGACTTTAAAAATGATCGTGCTTGTTTTGGCTCCCATTGCTCGCGCAGCTTCTAGAACTCCTTTGTCAATTTCACGAAGGGCGATTTCTACCATTCTTGCATAGAACGGTGCTGCACCAATGATAAGAGCTGGCAAGGCAGCGTTCGCACCAAGCATTGTGCCAATTAAAAACTTTGTAAAAGGAATCAGTAGTATAATAAGGATAATAAACGGTATCGATCTAAATATATTAACTAATGCAGCTACGATCGAGTTAATCGTTTTATTCTCCCAAATATTACCCTTCGCAGTTAAAAATAACAGCAAACCGAGGACTATTCCAATAATAAATGTAGCAAATACTGAAATACCTGTCATATATAATGTTTCGACAGTCGCTTCCCACATTTTAGGCCATTTTACATTCGGAAGTAATGTCTCAAGCATGGTCAATCACCTCCACATCAACTTTATGACTTCTTATAAAGGTGATCGCTTCCTTGATTTCATTCGGACTTCCATCAAGATGGATAAATAATGTCCCATAAGCACCACTCTGCGTTTGCGAAATTTTCCCTTGAAGAATATTTATATTAATCGTAAATTTGCGGATTAATTGATTGATCAGCGGCTGCTCAGCATCATCCCCAACAAATGTTAACTGAATAACTTGACCATCCGGATATTTCTTTAATAAATGTTCAATTGTTTCCTTTGTTTCCTCAGGCTCTGTCACTTGATTAACAAAACGTTTTGTAATCGGCTGTTGCGGTTTACGGAATACTTCTAAGACCGACCCTTGCTCAACAATTTTACCGTTTTCCATAACTGACACATTGTGACAAATTTTGCGAATTACATGCATTTCATGAGTAATTAGTACAATGGTTAGCCCAAGTTTCTTATTAATATCTACAAGTAAGTCTAAGATTTGATCTGTTGTTTGTGGGTCTAACGCAGAAGTTGCTTCATCACAAAGCAGAACCTTTGGGCGATTAGCTAAAGCTCTTGCGATCCCGACTCTTTGTTTTTGACCTCCACTTAGCTGCGATGGATAGGCATCTTCCCTACCTTCTAAACCAACGAGCTTGATCAGTTCATCTACTCTTTTCATTCGTTCAGCTTTATCCACACCTGCTATTTCAAGAGGAAATGCGATATTTTCTCTTACAGTTCTCGACCATAACAAATTGAAATGCTGAAAAATCATGCCGATTTCCTGACGAGCTTTTCGCAATTGAGCTCCTCTTATTTTTGTCAAATCCTGCCCAGCCACTTCGACTGAACCCGATGTTGCTTGTTCAAGTCTATTTAATAACCGAATTAACGTACTTTTTCCGGCACCGCTATATCCGATAATTCCATAGATTTCGCCTTGGTTGATTTGTAAATCAACATGATCAACAGCTTTTACCTCTCCATTTTTTGTTTTAAAAATCTTTTCGACATTTTTAAGAGTAATCATGCTAAACGTTCACCTTCTTCCAAATGCTATTATACACCTTTCAATACTCATAATACTAAAATATAACTTAAAGAGAGCTATAATAAAAGAACCTTTCTGCAGACGGGCAGAAAGGCTTGGTAGATTCCTTTCTCTCATCTATGTGAATTGGCACCATGTCACTTGACGGTTGCCGGGTTTCATCGGGCACATCCCTCCACCTCTCTTGATAAGAGTATAAAAGATTTATTATATTAAAATATTAGCATGTTTGAAAGTTTAGCATGGATAATCACTTTATGTCAATGTTAACTGTTTCCATCTATTAATCTATTTTACTATTTTGCAGCGTTAGTTAGGCTTGAAGTAACTCCTGTTGCTTTTTCAATGGCTTGCTCTAAGTCTTCTAAAATATCATCAATATTTTCAATCCCAATTGATAGGCGGATTAAGTCTTCAGAAACACCTGATTTTTTCAAGTCTTCTTCATTTAATTGTGAATGTGTAGTGCTTGCAGGATGGATAATTAAGCTCTTAGCATCCCCAACATTTGCTACGTGTGACCAAAGCTCTACGTTATTAATGAGAGTTCTTCCTGCCTCACGTCCACCTTTAATTCCGAATACAACGACTGAACCAGCACCCTTTGGTAAGTATTTTGAAACATAAGAATGTGAAGGGTGATTTTCTAGTTCCGGATATAAGATCCACTCAACAGCAGGATGGTTTTGTAAGTATTCCACTACTTTTCTAGTATTTGCGATATGTTCTTTCATACGGACATGTAATGTTTCTAACCCTAGGCTTAGTTGGAATGCATTGAATGGACTTAATGCAGGACCCATGTCACGCAATAATTGAACTCTTGCTTTAATAATATAAGCTGCTGCACCAATAGCTTCAGCGTAAACTAGACCATGATAGCTTGGGTCTGGCTCAGTAAAGCCTGGAAACTTCGGTGAATTCCAATCAAATTTTCCTCCATCAACAATAACACCACCAAGTGTTGTACCATTTCCACCGATCCATTTTGTTGCTGAGTGAATAACGATGTCAGCTCCAAATTCGATAGGTCTTAAAAGATATGGTGTCGCAAAAGTGTTATCAACGATTAAAGGAATCCCTGCCGCGTGGGCAACATTTGCCACTGCTTCGACATCTAGTACATAAAGACTCGGGTTTCCAATTGTTTCAGCGAAAATCGCTTTTGTTTTATCTGTAATCGCTGCTTTGAAATTCTCTGGATCAGTTGGGTCAACTAGTTTCACTGTAATTCCGTATTTCGGTAATGTTTGAACAAACAAGTTGTAAGTTCCACCATAAAGATTGGATGCTGCAACAATTTCATCACCTGCACCAGCAATATTTAGAATTGCTAGTGTAATAGCTGAGGAACCACTTGCTACAGAAAGTGCTCCAACTCCGCCTTCTAATAGAGCAATTCTTTCCTCGAAAACAGTGCAAGTAGGGTTATGAATTCTTGTATATATGTAGCCAGGCTCAGATAAATTAAATAAATTAGCAGCATGATCTGCATCTTTAAATAAATAGGCATTAGAAGGGTAGATAGCTGTTCCTTGTGCACGAGTCCCTTCATCTAATTGTAATCCACCATGAATTCCTAATGTTTCAATACGATAATTTTTTTGTCCACTCATTACTAACATCCCCTTTTATTTAATGTTTTGTTTTTAGTAAATCAGAAAACCCCTCTTCGGATAAGAAGAGGGGTCTATAGTTAAACTCTCTACTTATCTTTCAGAGCAATATGCTCCGTTGGAATTGGCACCGTGTTTTATAAAAAAATCGGTTGCCGGGCTTCATAGGGCCAGTCCCTCCACCTCTCTGGATAAGAAAACTTTTAAAATTTGTAATATTTGATTAACGTAATCCTATCACCGTTTTCAGTCTATGTCAAATACTTTTTCAAATTTCTTTACGAAGTTTTTGCAAATGAACAACAATAGATAAGAGACTCCAGTTTTAAAATGTTACGGAACTTTCCTTCAACATTTATTTCTCCTCTTTTCTTTAGAACCTGCAGCCTCGTTCTGCCTTGTACAAGCTCTAATAGGTTAGAGATATCACCGCTGATAATTAGCGACGGCCTCTCGGAATTTTTATAATCAAGCCAGACATCTTGTTTATTAATGAACATCGTAATCCCATTGTAGTCAGGTGAACAAAACTTTACTGATAAACTTTCATTTTCCAGTAAAGGCACAACATGAGAAGCATACTTTAGGCAACTAATAAAATCAAACAATGCTTTATTAAATTCCTTCTCTCCCATTTTTCTCACACCCTATTCAACGCGTTATCTTCTTTATTAACGTATTCTCTAAATAGGGTAATTTCCCTTGAATATTAGTTCGACAATGGCAATGTTTTGTGCATCAAAAAAAGACAAACTCTACTGTCACTCGTAAAGTTTGTCTTTATTTACCGGGAAATATTGTCTAATCATCCCTTTTGTTGCCATTATTTTTATCTTTTTGTTCATCGTTATTATCATTATCTTTTGATTTTTTGTCGTCTTGTTTATACTCTTGTTTATATTCTTGTTTATCTTTGTTGGACCATTGTTGATCTTCGTGTTTTCCAGAGTCATCCTTTTTGTTTTTTGATGACTGGTCATCGCGGGTTTCTTTTATTTTATTATTTGATTTCTCGTTACTGGGATCATCGTCTTCGGCTTTATTTTTATTTGATTCCCCTTTATCATAGTATTTATTACGTTGAATACTTGGATCATTCTCCCATGTTTTGTTTTTATTAGATGTCTCACGGTTGGTATCCCAATTTTTGCCTTTATCTCTATTATTATTATTATTATTATTATTATTGTTTTTTTCTTTGTTTTTGTTATTAGCTTTATCTTCTAATTTCTGTTGTTTATAATCTGATTTTTGTTCTTTATTATTTTTCTCTATTTTACTTTCCTTCTTTTCTTTATCTTTTTGCTTTTTATCTGTATCTATTTTTTCATAGATTTGTGTGACTGAAAGTTTTTTCGTTTCCTCAATTGTTATGTTCTCTTTAGATTCCTTGTAAATCATATACTTGCCTGTCGAAACCCCTAGGTCTTTGGCTTCTTTTCTTGTATTTTCGTCACCTTTTAATGTAGTGACTACCACTCCACTTTGTTCAATTTCCTGTTTTATTACATTCAATTTCTCTTCGATTTCCACTTGGGCGTTTTTATTTATCGTTGTTGTTGTTAGTAGAACATCTTTATTTTCCGTTAAGTATCCATCTGCTTTTGCCAGTTCAATCGTGA
>JAEWMK010000457.1 GCA_023457235.1 Bacillota bacterium | reverse complement strand
AGTTTATACGTCGCTAAACAGGCGCTTCCGCTTTTCTATTTATTATGCACTAACTTTGCTATTCTCGACAAGGAAATCGATTGCTTTTTTAAATTTTAAATCTTCTGCAACGTAATTATTGCTGCCTAACATTTTCTTAACTTCTTCTGCAGGCATATTATACATTTTTCCGATATTCTCATATTCAGCATCGATATCTGCATCAGTTACTTCAATGTTTTCTGCGGCAACGATTGCTTCTAATACTAAGTTCGTTTTTACGCGACCTTCAGCATCAGTTTTCATTTGCTCACGAAGAGCATTTTCATCTTGACCTGAGAATTGGAAGTATAACTCAAGATTTAATCCTTGCATTTGTAAACGTTGTTCGAATTCTTTCATCATACGGTCAGTTTCTGATTTAATCATTGCTTCTGGAATGTCAACAGTTGCATTTTCAACTGCTTTACCAATCACTGCATCTTCTTTTGCATGTTTTGCTTGATGCTCTTTATCGCCTTGAAGTTTTTCTTTAAGCTTAGCTTTTAACTCATCTAAAGTTTCAACTTCATCGTCAACATCTTTTGCAAACTCATCATCTAATTCAGGAAGCTCTTTATATTTAATTTCATGTAAGTTTACTTTAAATACGGCTGGCTTACCTGCTAATTCAGGTGCATGGTATTCTTCTGGGAATGAAACATTTACATCTTTCTCTTCTCCAGCTTTCATACCTACGATTTGGTCTTCAAATCCTGGAATAAATTGACCAGAACCAATTACTAGGCTATAGTTATCTGCTTGGCCACCATCAAATGCTTCGCCGTCTACAAAGCCTTCAAAGTCGATTACAACTGTATCGCCATTAACAACTTCGCCTTCTTCTTTAACAACTAATTCAGCATTTTTTTCTTGAAGATTTTTCAATTCTGCTTCAACGTCTTCGTCTGTAACAGTTGTGTCTTGTTCTTCAACTTCAAGACCTTTATATTCGCCTAATTGTACTTCAGGTTTTACAGTAACAGTTGCTGTAAAGATCATTGATTTTCCTTTTTCCATTTGTTGAACATCGATTTCTGGATAATCAACAGGCTCGATTCCTGTTTCATCTACAGCTTTGCCGTATGCTTCTGGAAGCATTACATCTAAAGCATCTTGGTAAAGAGATTCTACCCCAAAACGTTGTTCGAACATTTTGCGAGGTACTTTACCTTTACGGAACCCTGGTACATTTACCTTATTTACAACCTTTTTAAACGCTGTGTCTAAAGCTTGGCTTACTGTTTCAGCATCAACTTCTATCGTTAAGACGCCTTGATTTCCTTCTAACTTTTCCCATTTTGCAGACATTTATATTTCCCTCCAACATATATAATTCACATTTAGTTATGTATAAAAAAGACACTATTACAACCATTACATTATACACATAGAAAAGGTAACTTACAATAATTGTGTCTATTCTTTTTTTGTACTATACAAAATTATAGCCTTTTATGGACTATAGTATAAGAAAAGAAGGCCTTTAGGTCATCCCTTTAGGACATCGACATTTGCCATTATGGGCAAATATCGTGTTTTTCTAAGAAACTTCTTTCAATAACCTATCATTGATAGTTTTTCTACCTCTAAAATTTGCTGACAAGCCTGGTCAATTCTATCTATTTCACGCTGATAGATATCTTCAATCTCCGCATCATCAATGTCGATCCCAAACAATTGATATCCGAATTTATGCAATGCTCCTGCCCAGACCATCGCATCTAAAGGTTCAGGTTGGAACGGAAATAGTACAAATAAAAATCTTTCCCATAGCTCTTTTACTGCATCAAATAAAGTTGGATTCTCGTGAATTAAGATATCCTCTAATTTATTTAAGACTTGAATTGTAAAGGGGTGCTCGAAAATTTCTATCACTTCATCCAAATCAAGTTTCATTGTCCAATTAAATTTTTGAACAACAACACTATCATGGATTTCTTTTTCGATCATTAACTGAAGAACCATAGACTGAATGACAGGATGAGTGTGTCTATCTCCTACTACATTTATTAGAACTTCAATTATTTCTGAGATGGTAGTTTCTTTCCTTAAATTTTGAATGGCTTGTAGTTGTTCTGAAATAGTTCCATTTTCAAGAATGTGCCCGAGAGCCTGGATATTCATAGATGATTCAATTTGACTACTGAGTCCATACAGGTGGTCGCTGCTTTTTCTTGAGAATTCCAGTAAATGAAAAAGCTCTCCAGCGTGTTCCGGGGGGACTCTCTCCTCTTCAAACAGCGCCTCTAAAATGGTTACGACCTTATCGTATTCACTTAATTGGATTAATATTGTTATGTAAATTTGCATTACATTAAAATAATCACCAATATCCTCTTGTAATAGACGTTCGCATTTTTCCTTCGCATCTTCGTATAGCCCAAGCTCTAATAGACAAACAACGATCCCTACTTGAACCTCGGGATAGCTTTGATTATAAGCTGTAAATTGGTTAAAAAATTGTAATGCGTCCTTATAGCGTTTTTCCTTCAAAGCATCCATACCCTTATTAAGGAGCCGATCTTCCAAATTCGGAAATGGGATGATCTTGCTGTTATTGCTTTGTTTCTTTTTTTTCATGGTCTCGCCCCAATACTTGGGAATTATGTTGTTCTATAGTTTAGCAAGTTCTTAGGATAAACACAAGAGACTGACCATTATGATCAGTCCCATTAATCATTGATATTTACTTATTTAGCCTCATAAGCGGCAATTGCTTCATCATATTTTAAGGTTACGTCGATTTCATCCCAGCCATTAATGAGCATTTCCTTCCAATAAGGATCAATTTCAAATGTATATTTGTGATCTCCATCAACTATAACTTGATTTTTAAGGTCAACTGTTAATTCAAAATCAGCAGAATTTGACTTCGCTAACATATCCTTTACGATTGACTCTTCCAAGCGAATTGGCAGCATTCCGTTTTTTAAACAGTTATTGTAAAAAATATCCGCAAACGAGGGTGCAATGACAACTTGAAAACCGTAATCATTTAATGCCCACGGAGCATGCTCTCTTGAAGAACCACAGCCAAAGTTATGACCGGCAACAAGGATAGAAGCCCCTTTATTTTCCGGACGGTTTAATTCAAAGCTTTCATTCTCTGTTCCATCATCATTATAACGCCAGTCATTGAATAAAAATTTCCCAAATCCCGTTCTTTCTATACGTTTTAAAAACTGCTTCGGGATAATTTGGTCTGTATCTATATTTACACGGTCAAGACCTGCAACTTTTCCTGTGTGAATAACAATTGGTTCCATATTTTGAAATCCTCCCTCCGTATTATTGAACGGCTTCCTTCGTGAAAGTACGAACATCTACAAAATGTCCTGCAATCGCAGCGGCTGCAGCCATTTCCGGACTTACAAGATGTGTTCTTGAACCTTTACCTTGACGACCTTCGAAATTTCTATTTGATGTTGAAGCACAACGTTCTTTTTCAGGAACAATATCAGGATTCATACCTAAACACATACTGCATCCCGCTTCACGCCACTCGAAACCTGCTTCAATGAAAATTTTATCCAAGCCTTCTTTTTCTGCTTCTAGTTTAACCTTTTGGGATCCAGGTACAACTAATGCTCGTACACCTTCTGCCACTTTTTGTCCTTTCACGACGTTAGCTGCCGAACGCAAGTCACTAATACGAGAATTCGTACAGGAACCAATAAAGACGTGTTGAATAGGAACTTCTGTCATTGGAACTCCTGGCTCAAGCCCCATATATTCTAGTGCTTGGCGCACCGCTTTTTGATCAGACTCATTTTCAAAATCTTCCGGAGATGGAACAGGTGCATTTACCGGAATACCCATAGAAGGATTTGTTCCCCATGTTACTTGTGGTTCGATGTCCTCACCCTTCATTGTTACAACCTGATCATAAGTAGCCCCTTCATCAGTTGCTAGAGCTAACCATCCTTTAGCAGCCTTTTCAAATTCTTCACCATGTGGAGAGTATCTTCTACCTCTTAAATAATTAATAGTTGTTTCATCAGGGCTAATTAAACCAGCTTTCGCTCCAGCTTCAATGGACATATTACAAACTGTCATTCTTTCTTCC
Source organism: Bacillota bacterium (assembly GCA_023457235.1). GTDB lineage: Bacteria > Bacillota > Bacilli > Bacillales > Bacillaceae_J > Schinkia. The sequence continues at coordinate 8,085 of JAEWMK010000457.1, read as the reverse complement.
ATTGTCATATTGCGAATGACTTCACCAGTATATTCGATAATATGGCCTGTACCGAAGTTCACACCGTATTTAGCAATAAACGCCAAGATTACGTCTTTAGCTGTTACGCCAGGTAAAAGCTTGCCTGTCACTTCTACTTTTAATGTTTTCGGTTTTACTTGCCAAAGTGATTGTGTAGCCATGACATGCTCTACTTCACTCGTACCGATTCCAAATGCAAGTGCACCAAAAGCGCCATGGGTAGCAGTGTGACTATCACCACATACGATTGTTTTTCCAGGCTGTGTTAAGCCAAGCTCTGGTCCAATTACATGGACGATTCCTTGATCGGGACTGTTTAAATCAGCTATTTCAACACCAAATGCTTCACAGTTTTCACTTAGTGTATCAATTTGCTTTTTAGCAATTTCATCAGTAATGTTGAATTTATTTTCTGTAGGCACATTATGGTCCATTGTTGCAAAAGTTAGATCAGGGCGTCTTAGCTTACGTTTTTTTAGACGAAGGCCTTCAAATGCCTGCGGTGAAGTTACTTCATGGACTAAGTGTAAATCAATATATAATAATGAGGGCTTTCCTTGTTCAGATACGACTTCGTGTTTTTCCCAAACTTTTTCAATAATCGTTTTTGGTGTCCCCATACTTGATCCTCCTTAAGAAGTTAAAAATAGATGTCAGCCGTTAAGCTTGGGCTGACATCGGTTTTGCTTTACTAATTTCTTTTATTTCATTAATAACATGTTCAACCATTTCGGTAGTTGAAGTTAGCTTTGTATTTTCTTCAGAAATATCCGCTGTTCTGTAGCCTTTTTCCAACACTCTATTAACGGCTTCTTCGATCACATTTCCCTCTTCAATTAGATTAAAAGAGTACTTTAACATCATCGCCGTTGATAGAATAGTAGCTAATGGATTGGCTTTGTTTTGACCAGCGATATCCGGTGCAGAACCGTGTGCCGGCTCATATAGGCCAGGACCATTTGCAGAAAGGCTTGCCGAAGATAACATGCCAAGTGAGCCTGTTAACATTGACGCCTCATCACTCAAAATATCCCCAAACATGTTTTCTGTAACCATGACGTCGAACTGCTTAGGAGCTCTAATTAATTGCATCGCTGCATTATCAACAAGCATATGCTCTAATTCTACTTCCGGGAAATCTTTAGCAACTTCATTTGCAATTTCACGCCATACTCGGCTTGATTCAAGAACATTGGCTTTATCAACGGAAGTTACTTTTTTGTTACGGATCATCGCTAACTCAAAAGCTTTACGAATAATTCTTTCAATTTCCTCATTTGTATAGGAAAGCGTATCTACGACCATTTTTTGACCGTTTTCTTCTCGACGCTCCCTTGGAGAACCGAAATAGATTCCACCCGTTAATTCCCTAACGATCATTAGATCGACACCGTCGATTACTTCTTTTTTCAAGGTTGAAGCATCTGTAAGGCTTGATATAGCCTGAACTGGTCTTAGGTTCGCAAAAAGCTCGAGCTCCTTACGAATCGCTAGTAATCCAGCCTCAGGTCGAAGCGCTGGTGTATTTTGATCCCATTTAGGTCCACCAACTGCACCAAGAAGGATTGCATCACTGTTTTTACATAGTTCAACTGTTGCTTGAGGGAGTGGAGTCCCATCTACATCTATTGCTTCACCACCAAGTCTTCCATATTCAAATACAAATTGGTGGTTATACTCCTCTGCAACCGCTTGTAATACTTCTATTGCACCTGCTACAATTTCTTTTCCGATCCCATCTCCTGGTAATACGGCTATCTTTTTTTCCAAAGGGTCTCCTCCTTTCAACACTTGGAGAGGTGGGATTTATCTCTTTGATTAAATCCCCCTCTAATTTTAATAGACTATTATTTCACAACATTTTGCATTTCTTCACGATATTGCTGCTGTAATAGAATACGATTTACTGCGTTGATATAAGCTTTCGCAGAAGCCTCTAATACGTCCTGAGCAGAACCTCTACCGCTTGAAGTCATACCTTGGAAGTTGATTTTTACAAATACTTCGGCAAGCGCATCCCTACCACCTGTATTAGCTTGGATTCGATAATCCTCTAAATGTACTTTAGAACCAATAATTCTTTCTAATGTATTGTAGATCGCTTCAACACTACCAGAACCTGTACATGCTTCATGTACTTCTTCATTTTCCGGAGTTGTCATAGAGATTGTCGCTGTTGTTACTTGATGTGTCACATAGTGAACTTGTAGCGTTTTTAGTCCGTAGAATTTCACTGAGCTGCCTAGTTTTTCTTCAAATAGAAGCGAAAGTAAATCATCATCAGTGATTTCTTTCTTTTTATCAGCTAATTCTTTAAAAGCAACAAATAAATTATTAATTTCATCAGTTGTTAAAGTATAGCCTAATTCCTCCATACGGTTACGGAAGGCGTGGCGTCCGGAATGCTTTCCAAGAACCATATCGTTTGAAGCAACACCAACAAGCTCTGGTGAGATAATTTCATATGTTGACTTTTCTTTTAAAACACCATCTTGGTGAATGCCTGATTCGTGTGCAAACGCATTTTTACCAATAACAGCTTTATTTGGAGGTACTATTACACCTGTTAACTTGCTTACTAGTGTACTAGTCTTCTTGATTTGTTGTAAATTTAGACCAGTTTTAGCTTGATAGAAATCATTACGGATATGAAGGGCAACACCGATTTCTTCTAAAGCTGCATTTCCTGCTCTTTCACCGATCCCGTTAATTGTACATTCTACTTGACCCGCACCATGCTCAACTGCAGATAGTGAATTAGCTACAGCCATCCCTAAATCGTCATGACAGTGGGTAGAAAGAATTGCTTTTCCGATATTAGGAACATTTTCTTTTAAGTATGTGAAAATTTGTCCGTATTCTTTTGGAGTTGTATAACCTACAGTATCAGGAATATTAATGACTGTTGCACCTGCATCAATTACTGCTTTGACTACCTGTGCTAAGAATGGCAGATCACTACGTGTTGCATCCTCTGCTGAGAATTGGATAATCGGGAATTTTTGGGCTGCATATTTCACAGAATCAACAGCTGTTTGCAGAACTTGTTCTGGTGTCATTTTTAACTTATATTGCATATGGATAGGTGAGGTTGCAATAAATAGATGGAGCCTTGGCTCTGCTCCGCCTTTTAGAGCATCCCATGAAATATCAATATCATTCATATTAGAACGGGATAGGCCAGTCACGGAACAATTTCTTATTGTATCGGCAATTTCCTTAACTGCACGGAAATCACCTTTTGAAGAAGCCGGAAACCCGGCTTCTATTATATCTACTCCTAAACGTTCAAGCTGACGTGCAACTTCCATTTTTTCGGAATGGTTTAGGTTAATCCCTGCTGACTGCTCACCATCACGAAGTGTAGTGTCAAAAATATTAATTTTTCGCACTAGCGACCACTTCCCTTGGTTTTCTTGGTTTTACGAACGGCATCATTTCACGAAGCTCTTCTCCAACCTTTTCAATTAAATGCTCATTTTCAGCTCTCTTGATTGCATTATACTCTGGACGTCCTAATTGGTTTTCTAGGATCCAGCCTTTTGCAAATCTACCTTTTTGGATATCTGTTAATACATCTTTCATACGATCTTTTACACTTGCATCAATTACTCGTGGACCTGATACGAAGTCACCCCATTCTGCAGTATCAGAAATTGAGTAGCGCATGTTAGCAAGACCGCCTTCATACATTAAGTCAACGATTAATTTTAATTCATGTAAGCACTCGAAGTAAGCAACTTCCGGTTGGTAGCCAGCTTCAACTAATGTTTCAAAACCAGCTTTTACTAATGCTGTAGTACCACCGCAAAGAACTGCTTGCTCACCGAATAGGTCAGTTTCAGTTTCTTCTTTAAATGTAGTTTCTAGAACACCCGCGCGGGCTGCACCGATTTGTTTTGCATATGCTAATGCAAGGTCTCTAGCTTCACCAGTAGCATCTTGATAGATTGCGAATAATGCTGGTACTCCAGCACCTTCAGTATAAGTACGACGAACTAAGTGTCCTGGTCCTTTTGGTGCTACAAGGAACACGTTAACGTCCTGTGGAGGTGTGATTTGACCAAAATGAATGTTGAATCCGTGTGCGAACACTAATGATTTACCAGCAGATAAGCCTGGTTTAATTTCTTCATTATATACTTTAGGTTGATGCTCATCTGGTAAAAGAATCATGATTAGGTCAGCTGCTTCAGCTGCTTCTTTTACTGTTAATACTGTATGACCGTCAGCTTTTGCTTGTTCTGCTGATTTTCCTGGGCGGATACCAACTACTACATCAACGCCGCTTTCTTTTAAGTTAAGAGCATGTGCATGACCTTGTGAGCCATAGCCAATGATTGCAACCTTTTTCCCGTTTAATACTGCTTCGTTTGCGTCTCCGTTATAATATACCTTTGCCATGTAATATCTCTCCTTAATTTTCGAAAAAAATTTTTTTGAATTTATTGTGATTTTTTAAATAAAAACACCTAGTTTGCATATGTTCCTTGGCTTTTTTCTTGACCACTGCCCTTTTTTGAACCACGAGCGAAAGCTGTTGTGCCGGTTCTGGCAATTTCTTTAATTCCGTATGGTCGAATAAGTTCGATTAAAGCCTCAATCTTCTGACTGTCTCCTGTGACTTGAACAACTAAAGAATCTCGGCTTACATCTACGATACTTGCCCTAAACGGATCAATAATACCCGCTAGTTCGCTTCTAGTTTGAGGATTGCTAATGACTTTAATTAAGGCAAGTTCCCTTTCAATTTTAGGTTGATCGGTAATATCCTGAACCTTAATGACATCAATTTGCTTATTCAGCTGCTTTGTAAGCTGCTCGGATTTAGTTTCATCATCCACATTTACAACAAATGTCATTCTTGAAATTGATGGATTTTCAGTTACTCCAACAGTGATGCTTTCAATATTGTAATCTCTTCTTGTAAATAATCCTGTAATGCGATTTAAAACCCCTGGTTGGTTATTTACTGTTGCTGTTACTATTCTTTTCATTGTTTCACTCCTACCATTTCATGAATTCCCTTTCCAGGTGCAATCATTGGATAAACCTTTTCCATTGGTGCCACTCGGAAATCTATTAGAACTGGTCCATTATGTTCAAATGCTTCCTTTAAGACAGCTTCTGCTTCTTCTTCATTAGTCGCTCTCAAACCTTTAACTTCATAAGCTTCCGCTAATTTTACGAAGTCAGGTTGATCTGGTACTAAAGAATGTGAATAGCGTTCTTCATAGAAAAGCTCTTGCCATTGACGAACCATACCTAAAGCCTTGTTATTCACAATTACAACTTTGATTGGTAGATTTTTTTCTTTAATTACTGACAATTCTTGTAGCGTCATTTGAAAACCAGCGTCACCAACGACACTTACAACTGTTTCATTAGGACAGGCTAGTTGAGCACCAATTGCTGCTGGGAAACCAAAGCCCATTGTACCTAATCCACCAGATGTTACCCATTTATTAGGATTTTCAAATGAGTAATACTGGGCTGACCACATTTGATGTTGACCAACATCAGTAGTCACAATTGCATTTCCATCTGTTAATTCATGGATAAGCTCGATTAAGCGTTGTGGTTTTAAGACATTTACTTCTTTTTTGTATGCTAATGGATATTCCTCTTTCCAATTTCTAAGCTTTTTAATCCAGATTGAGAAATCTCCTTTTGCTCCATCTTCAGCGATTAAGGCTTGTAACGCCTCTTTCGCATCAGCAACTACAGGGATTTGTGTTGGCACATTCTTTCCAATCTCTGCAGGGTCAATGTCGATATGAACGACTTTAGCATTTGGTGCAAAATGTGCTAAATTTCCTGTAACACGGTCATCGAAGCGAGCACCAATATTAATAAGAAGGTCACATTCGTACAATGCCATATTGGCTGTATAAGTACCATGCATACCGCCCATTCCTAAAAACAATTCATGGCTTCCAGGCATCGCACCTAAGCCTAAAAGTGTATTGACTACTGGTAGACTTTGTTGTTCAGCGTAAGTTCTTAATTCCTCATGTGCATTGGCATGAAGGACGCCTGCACCTGCTAGAATTACCGGTTTCTTTGCCGAACTTACTGCTTCTACCACCTTTCTGATTTGAAGATGATTCGGAGTATAGTTTGGTTGGTAGCTCGGAATATTAACTTCGATTTCATCATAATTAAACAGATCAGACGCAGTTGCTACATCTTTTGGAATATCTATTAATACTGGTCCTTTACGACCTGTATTAGCGATATGGAATGCTTCTTTAATAACCTTAGGTAATTCGTCCGCTGTACGGACTTGGTAGCTATATTTAGTAATCGGCATTGTTATTCCGATCACATCAGCTTCTTGGAAAGCATCGGATCCAATCACTCCCGTTGCTACCTGACCTGTGAAAACTACTAATGGTAAGGAATCCATCATTGCATCTGCTAATCCCGTAACGATATTCGTTGCTCCCGGACCTGATGTTGCTATACAAACACCCGGTTTTCCGGAAACTCTAGCATATCCTTCAGCAGCATGGATTGCTCCTTGCTCATGTCTAGTTAAGACGTGATGGATCCCAGAATCGTAAATTTCATCATAGATTGGTAAAACTGCTCCACCCGGATAACCAAAAATGACTTCAACTCCCTCAGCCTTTAAAGCCTCTACTAGCATTCTTCCACCATTCATTTTCTGAGGGATTGTTTTTGCTTCCGCTTTTACATTTGTGCCCATATATAAAAGCCTCCTGTTTCTTAAATTTCTCCTTGCATAAATTTCATAAATACTAATCCTAAAATACAAAAAACCTTTCCACCCCATATAAGCCCAAAAGCAAAGGGGTGAAAAGGTTTTAGCTCTCCACGATACCACCCTAAATTCGTGATACTCCTTTCGGAGCAGCACCTCATGAGCGACAATGATCATAATTCCACATTGCTCCGCCCTTTTTTTGTAACGAGTGATTTAAAACACTCGGTCAATCCTAATAGAAAACCATCGTTCAGATTGACACTCGGAGGTGAGTTCACCATCAGGGGTACCACCGGTTTGCAGCACCACCGGCTCTCTGTAGATACCAAATCTGAGATTACTTTTCCTCTTCAACGTTTTCTTTATTTGAGGATTATCTTACTCCGTAATTTCACTCCAGTCAACCCTCTTTTTTATAATTATTAGATTATTTCGATAAAGCTACCTTACTGAATGCGTTTCCAACTTTGATTTGACAATGATTTTAGAAAATAAAAAAATTTTTTTATTTTTTCTTGGTGGTTTTATTCTATTTCAAAATAATATAAAAAACAAAAAAATACACAGTAATCTTGCTTTGGTCAACCAGAAAATAATTACGGGATAACATTCCTTAAGATCCAAGAATGGTTATCTTAGGAAAGAAGAAAAAATTATTAATTTACTCGTTCACTTTTGTTATTATATTGTTATATACAGAGCGAATGAACGGAATAAGTAGAAAGGGTGGAAAATAATGGAGAAAACATTAGATTTGATATTGCAGAAATTAACCTCATTGGATGAAGGCCAGAAAAATTTAGAAACTGGCCAAAAGAATTTAGCTAAGAAAGTGAACAACATCGAATCAGAACTTAAAGAATTCCGTACCGAAACTAGAACGTCTCTACAAATCATTCACACAGGACAGCAAGGCACCCGTGAAGAAATGACTCAACGTTTCAAAGAAGTAAAACATAGTTTATCCCATCTTGAATCAGATATTACTTTGACTTTCCAAAAAACAGCACAGAATGAACTTGAACTAAATCGTATTAAAAATCAATGAGAGACATATCAACAAAAGCAAAAAGCACCTAGAACACTTGTAAAGTGTAATAGGTGCTTTTTGCTTGAAAGGAGGATGATTCGAGAAATGCATATCTAATGTGTAAAATTCGTGTGAAAAAAGTTTATTTTTATATCGTTTTCTCTCGTATTCTTAACATGTTTGATGGTATAGAAAAACGCTTATAAACATTGATTTAACAACATTTACAAGCGCTTTTCTAATTTACTAAACTCAACCTAAAATCTTTCGGTAGCGTCCCAGGAGAGATTCGAACTCCCGACCG
>JAEWMK010000456.1 GCA_023457235.1 Bacillota bacterium | reverse complement strand
TTGCTCGATGAACCGGCGCAGTACCTTCTTGTCACCACGAACTTTTTCACGAACTTCAATGAGTCCGTCTTTGCTTACTTCGAGCATAATTTTTATATTAAGGGCATTGGCGATAGCAGCTTTTGTTTTGCTAAGGCGTCCACCTTTAACGACGTTTTCAAGTGTTTCTAATAAAATTAATGTATTTACTGAATCAATAGAGGTCTGTGCATTAGCTATAACTTCATCAAAGCCAGCCCCGCAGTTTATTAATTTCACTGCTTCGTCAATTAGTAGGAATTGTCCACAGGAGCCAGTTTTTGTATTAAGGACAGCAATTTTTCGGTTTGGCTGTTCTTCGAGAAGCATATTCATGCCTACGACTGCGCTCTCATAAGTACCGCTTAAACCCTTAGAAAGTGAAAAAACAATAATGGCATTGTCTTCTGGTACTTCCTTATAGGCTTCCAAAAAGTCATATGGAGCGGGACAGGAGGTTTTCGGAAGCTCTGCTGATTCCCTCATCATCCTGTAAAAGGTTTCATTATCTATATCAATTCCGGTTTTAAAGCATTGGTCTCCAAAGCTTACATTTAAAGGAACTACTTTGACATCATACTCATTTATAAACGATAATGGCAAATCTGCTGCACCATCTGTGATGATTTTTATCGTCATGATTCACACCTTCTAACCTTTTAGATATACCCTCTATTCTAACATTAGGATGGACTCTATGATATTTATTTTTTGTTTTTCCACAAAAATAGGAATAAACCTGCCATTAGAATAAGACCGCCTATCCATTGCGTTACTGTTAGTACTTCGTTCAGTATAAAATAGGCTAAAATTGAAGCCCCAACCGGTTCAAATAGAATACTCATGGAAATAATAGAAGTGCTTAGCCATTTAATCGCCCAATTAAATAAAGTATGGCCTAAAAGGGTAGGTACGATAGCCAATAATAGAAAAACGATCCAATCTTGTTTTGTGTAATTAAATAAGGAATATCCAAGAATTAAATCATAAATAATTAAAGTAATGGAACTGAACAGGTAGACGACAAAAGTGTATGTAAATAATGAAAGTCGTTTACGCACTGTTTGGCCGAATAGGAAATAGGCTGTCACCATAACAGCTGCTATGATTGCAAGAAAATCACCCCATAATGCCATACCGCTAACCTTAAAGTCGCCCCAACTAATAATAAAGCTTCCTATAATAGCTAGTATTCCACTTACAAATGCCCCTAAACTAATTTTTTCTTTATAAAAGAAGTAAGTTCCGATAAAAGCAAAAATAGGCTGGAGGGTGACAAGGACAACTGAACTTGCAACAGATGTATAATTTAAAGACTCAAACCAAAAAATAAAATGTAACGCTAGGAATACTCCTGCGACTATAGAATAGATCCAGTCCTTTTTTTCAATAAGACGGATTTCCTTCCAATACTTAGGCGTAAAAAAGGGCACCATCAAGAGGACTGTAAATAATAACCTGTATGTTGCAATAATCGCAGCTGGTGCTGAAGAAAGCTTAACAAAAATGGCTGATGTGGATACAGCAACAGCCCCGATTAGTAAGGCGAAATAGGGATTTACTTTTGGGTTCAAGACAATCTCCTCTTTTTTATTGATAATATTTCTATTCTATCATAGCGGTTATCTTATTTATATTTGGAAGCATTCTTCGTTTTTGTTGCGAAGTCAGCTGAAATATGCTAAGATTAATAATTATGCCAAAAAGTAGAAATTAGGGAGTTTTGAATACATGACAATGTTTCATGAATTAGGAATAAGTGAAAAAATTATGAAATCAATCCAGTCAATGGGTTTTGAAGAGGCTACACCAATTCAATCTGAGACCATTCCTGTATCATTACAAGGAAAAGATGTTATCGGACAAGCACAGACTGGTACTGGAAAAACGGCTGCCTTTGGTATTCCGATGATTGAAAAAATCGATATTAAAAATACTTTTATTCAAGGGATCGTCGTTGCTCCAACCCGTGAATTAGCGATTCAAGTTGCTGAAGAGTTAAATAGAATAGGTCAATTCAAAGGTGTTAAAGCATTGCCGATTTATGGTGGTCAAGATATTAACCGCCAAATCCGTGCTTTAAAGAATAGACCGCAGATTATTGTTGGAACACCTGGCCGTTTAATGGACCATATGAACCGCAAAACCATTCGCCTGCAAAATATCGAAGTGGTTATCTTAGATGAAGCAGATGAAATGCTGAATATGGGCTTTGTTGAAGATATTGAGGCAATCCTTAAAGAAGTACCGGCTGAACGTCAAACATTATTGTTCTCTGCGACTATGCCGGATCCAATCCGTAAAATCGCTGAGAATTTTATGAAAGATCCAGTTCTGATTAAAGTTAAGGCAAAAGAAATGACTGTTCCAAATATTGAACAGTACTATATCGAAACGCAAGAGAAAAAGAAATTTGATGTATTAACACGCCTGTTAGATATGGAATCTCCGGAGCTCGCGATTGTTTTTGGACGTACAAAACGCCGTGTTGATGAATTAAGTGAAGCACTTAATTCAAGAGGATATGCGGCTGAAGGAATCCATGGCGATTTAACACAAGCAAAAAGAAGCTCCGTTCTTAAAAAGTTTAAAGCTGGTACAATTGAAGTCCTTGTTGCAACAGATGTGGCTGCACGTGGACTAGATATTTCTGGCGTTACACATGTATATAAC
>JAEWMK010000455.1 GCA_023457235.1 Bacillota bacterium | reverse complement strand
CACCGTCTGAAGCCTTCGAAATGTCAGAATCTGTTTTTGTAGGAAAAGTGTTGAATACCAAACAAGAACGGGAGCAAGAAGGCATTGTTGGAACGATAAGTTATAGAGACGCAAACTTATTTAAAGTTACTCAGGTTTGGAAGGGTATTAACCAATCTCAAATTATCGTGTATGACAATGGATTCGAAGCATCATGTGGATTTGAATTTGAAATAGGCAATTCATATCTAGTATACGCTTCCAAGGACAATAATGGTGAACTTGATACAGGCTTATGCAATCGTACTGCGGAAGTATCTAATGCAGGAGAAGATTTGAAGTTTTTAGGTCAGGGGGAAGAAGTCAATAAAGAGGTAAATCTTGAAAGTGAGATGGATAAAGTTTCAAATATGGATTATGATATGGAAATTTTCATTGGAGGAATTGTGGCGGTATTGACAATCTCTTTATTTATTTTTAAGAAAGCCCGAAGGAAGCAACGATAGAAGAGAAATGTTAATGGGAGTGATGGTATTGAAAAAAATCAGCTTAATTTTGTCTTTTCTTTTATTAATTGGCTTATTTGGTTGCCAACAACACAATGATGAGAAGAATGATAAAGCATCGTCTAATGCTGGCAGCATAGAAAAAGCTACTATATACGAAATGAAAAGTTTTTCAGAGGTTAATGAGAAATTGTTAATTGTCATTACGGATTCGGAAGAAATCAATAGTATTGAAGAAGCAGTAAATAATGCGGAAAAAGAACCCGGAATTGTAGATATGGCAGATCCTGAATTTAAAATCGAGTTTGGAAAAAAAACATATTTCCTTTGGATTAGTGAGGAATCTGGAACAATCATGAATACGGAAGACACCCATACTATTTATTCACTTTCTGAGAAGTCAATTAATCTAGTTAACGATATAATAAAAAGTAAGTTTAATAAAGAAGAAAGTCTTGGTAAAGATTATGAAAAGGAGTACATGGAATTCCGACAAGTGGCATGGGAAAGTTTATCCGAGAATACAAAGGACACTGTGATTGGTGATTGGCAGAAAGCAGAAGTCATTGAGATAAATCCAGCTGATATACCACAACATATTAAATTAGAAAAAAATCAAAAAGTTGTAAAAGTTGTATTCCATACAGAACAAGACAGCTTATTGGGTCCAATTGGATTATATATCGATCGTTCAAGCAAGGAAATTATGGGTCCAGATCCAAGAAAGTAAGTTCTTAAGTTTTATCATTGAATTAAAACGGGAATTTGAAATAGAATGTAGATGCAGATTGTAATCAAAATAAATAACGGTTATGCACCAATTTTTCATCTAGATATTCCTGTAATTGAATTTGTAACAGAATATAAGCTGATTTTGATATTAACTTTAGAAAACAGGGTGGAATTTTGTGGTAAAATATACTAAACAAACTCAAAAAGAAGGAGGGATTTGTATGCATTTCTTGGAAAAAGCGTTCATAGGTGGATTATTTATATTTATGTTACTGTCAGGATGCTCAATAGATGATGAATCCGCAAAAAAAGAAATGAACATACTTGACTATACTGAAATTTGGATAGAACATGTGCCAAACGAAATTCATATTGAGTTAGTAAATGAGAAAAAACTGTTTAGAAGGATAGATAATAGAAATGAAATCACAGACATTGTAAATCTTATTAATACTGCAATGGATTGGGATAACAAAGGATTAAAATTTATTGATGAAAGAAATGACGAGAAATTAAAATATATCGGCATTATAAGAGGTTTTGATGAAGATATAAAATTGTATCAAATGGACAACAAAGAGGTAATTTATTTGGTCACCACAAAAGGCGTTAAGTCAATTGTAGTAAATAATTTTGACTTAGTTGAATATATTCCTAAACCGATTCCGCCGGGAAACGAACCATCTTTAGACAAGATAGTACCTATTCCACCCGGTAAAGAGTTAGAGAATGATGATATAAAAAAACTGAATCCCTAATAAAATGATCAACTGCCTAGAAAGAAGGTTGAATAATGAGCGTTAAAATAAAAAATGCAACTATTAACGATTTAGAAATTATAAGCAAAATACACGCTTTGAGTTGGAAAACAGCTTATAAAGGAATAATACCCAAAGAATATTTAGATGAACTCAAAGATGATTTTTGGGTAAATGCCTTTCAAAATTGGATAAGTAATAGCATTTTCACTGTAAAACTTCTATACGAAAATGAAATACCTGTTGGCTGCATTGCTTATGGAAAGGCAAGAGATGAAAACTTTTTAGATTGGGGAGAAATTGTTTCTATTTACATACTTCCTGACTTTTGGAGAAAAGGCTACGGGCATAAATTGTTAGAAACGGCATTAAAAGATATGAGAAATAGGGGATACCAGAATTGTTATTTATGGGTATTAAGAGAAAATCATAGTGCGAAAAAAATTTATGAGAAATATGGTTTTTATTGCAATAATGATGAATATAAATTTGAGATTAATAATCAATCGTTAACAGATGAACGATATATACTTGCATTTGGAAATTAATAAACAATATCCATATAGAATAAGTCAGTGTACTTAAAATAAAAACATATCAAAAGAAAGGCTTTGTGCAATGTTTTTAACCGAGGCTATTGCAGAATACCAGAAAGGGTTGTACTTGGACACATAGAGGACCCAAAATATGCTCTTTCTTTACCTTTTACATTATTACGTAAAATATCAATTTGACGTAATAAACTATATACAAAAACCCACTTCTTCCATTATAATGTATTTGAGGTGATTTTTGTGGCTAATCCCAATCAGCAACGTTTTTATAAAAATTTAGAAATTATTTTAGCTGAGCTCCCTTGGTATATTGTTGAATTTATCGATAATAAACGACGAACGTTGTCTCCAGCATCCTTATTAAATTATTGTCATGATTTTAAAATCTTTTTTAACTGGATCCTTTCTGAAGGTTTTCATCCAGGACCACTTAAGGATATCCCTTTAAGTATTCTTGAAAAATTAACAAGACTGCAAATTGAAACCTTCCTTAGCTTTTTAAAGCATCAACTTAATAATAAAGATTTAACGGTTAATCGTAAATTATCCGCCCTCAAGTCTTTATTTAATTACTTGCAAAATATTGCTGAAACTGATGAACTTGAACCTTTCATACACCGGAATGTTATGGCCAAAATTGAATTTAATCAAGTTTCTGAGGATCCTGAAACGACTGCCAATCGTATGGAAGGAAAAATCCTTATGGGCGACGAATATGAGCAATTTCGTGCCTTTGTTGCTGAAGGTTATGCTGAATTATTTAAAGAAGATAAGAAAAAATTGAATTTCTACCAGTTTAATCGTGAACGTGATACAGCAATTGTATCTTTATTTCTGGGGTCAGGGCTCCGCCTTTCTGAATTAGTTGGTCTTGATTTAGGGGATATCGATTTTAATAAGTTTAATGCACGGGTTATACGAAAAGGTAATAAAGAACAATATGTATATTTTAGTGAACAGGCAATGCTAGATTTACAGGATTATATTCGGATTAGAATCGAACGATATAAGGTTGATAAAACAAACAAGGCCCTCTTCCTTTCTGCTCCTATGGGTCCAAAAGGAACATCAAGGCGCCTTACACCACGTGCTGTAGAAAAACTTGTTGAAAAATATGCAATTGCATTCGGTAAGCCTTCCCTATCTGTTCATAAGCTGCGTCATTCATTTGCAACGAGATATCATGCTGAGATTAACGATGTACCAAAATTAAGGCGCCAGCTTGGCCATTCATCGATCCAAACAACGATGATTTACACGCACATTCAAAATGATGACCTGAAAAAAGCTATTAATCAACTAAATATGATGGATAAGTTGAAGGAAAATGATAATTAACTAATAAGTTGAACAACTCAACTAACTATAACATTTATTTCATAAAACTACTTGTTGTGTTAAAATATATTTAGATATACAATAAGTAATAATCGTTTACACTAATGCATAAAATAGTAAATAACCGCCAATGCTGGTAACATTGACGGTTTAGCAACTACGATCGCAAAAAGAGCGATTGGCACAAATAGAGAAGTTTCATTAAAAAAGTAACTCCCTTATCCTTGGCCGGGCAGGGTGGTTACTTTTTTATTTTATCGACTAGTACCACGATTAAAGTAACGAGTGCTATCATAAACATGGCTGTGTTTAAATCTAGCATAGGCTTCACCTCCTAACTTGGAGGCTCAACCGCCCACCCTGCTATGTAGTTGTGTGTTTATTTTACCATAAATATTGCTTTTTGGAATTATGTAATAAAAGCTATTCTAAATAACACAGTTTACATAATATAATTATGGTATTAGTTTAATTTTCTATCTATAGCCAATTAAAACCCTGCATCATACACCTCTGGGTCTGGTCCTACTCGCTCATCTTTATTTAATTCATCCACTCTCTTCATATCTTCCGGTGATAATTCAAAATCAAATATGTTAGCATTTTCAATGATCCGTTGCTCTTTAATTGACTTTGGAATCGTTACAACTTTATTTTGTAAATCCCAACGTAGGATGACTTGGGCGGGAGATTTTTGATATTTTTCTGCGATTTCGTTAATAGTCGGCTCACTTAATAATTGCCCTTGCTTTAATGGTGACCATGCTTCCAATTGAATCCCTTCTCTTTGACAAAAAGCATGCAACTCTTTTTGCGCTAAATGGGGATGATACTCGACTTGGTTGACCATTGGTTTGATCTCTGCTCCACTTATCAAATCCTGCAAATGGTGAATATGGAAGTTGCTGACTCCAATGGCTCGAACTCGTCCGTCTTTATACAATTTTTCAAGTGCTCTCCAAGTATCTTTATACATTTTATTTTGTCCAGGCCAGTGGATTAAATATAAATCTAAATAATCGAGACCAAGCTTGTTTAAGCTTGTTTCGAATGCTTGAAGGGCCGCATCATACCCATGGTCTGAATTCCAAACCTTAGACGTTATAAATAAATCTTCTCTTGGGACACCGGACTCCTTTATTGCCTGCCCTACGCCTTCTTCATTTTGGTAAATAGCTGCCGTATCAATGCTTTTATAACCATGTTTAATGGCAGACTTCACTGCGTTAATTACCTCTGAACCCTCTTTAACTTTAAAAACACCTAACCCAAACCAAGGCATTTTAACACCATTATGTAAGGTTGTTGTATCTTGTAAACTTTTTGGCATAGTATATCTCATCCTTTCTAATCCCCAATTTTCCATTATTATGATACACGAGAATTTCCTTTTTTACACCTAAATTGCTTTATTAAAAAACATCATATTTTCTTTCGTTTTCCCTTCCTATCCCTCACTCTGTATTGTAATATAGAAGTATGTTTATGAATATTCTGATAATAACTGCTACTTATAATTTAGGAGGTCTTTGAATGTCCAACAATGCTGTATGGTTTCCTGATAACGCTTACATCGGATCAACTAGACTTTTTCAATGGATGAAACAATTAGGCTTTGATGATTATGATGCATTTTATGAAAAATCAATTCAAGATATTGAATGGTTTTGGGATGAGGCAGTAAAAGCAATAGGAATTGAATGGTACCAACCATACTCCAACACTTTAAATCTTTCAAATGGAATCAAGTGGCCGAAATGGTTTGTTGGTGGCAAATCTAATGTTGTTTACAATGCAGTCGAAAAATGGGCCGAATCAGAAAAAACAAGGGATCAAATCGCCCTAATTTGGGAAAGTGATGACGGCAAGGTCATCCACTATACTTTTGGACAACTAAACGAAGAAATCACAAAAACTGCAAAAGGTTTACTTGCTGTAGGAATCCAAAAGGGAGATGTTATTTCGATTTATATGCCGATGATTCCGGAAACGGTCATAGCCATGATGGCTATTGCAAAAATTGGAGCAATCTTTTCCCCTGCTTTTTCCGGTTATGGAGCAGATGCAGTTGCAACTAGGATTAATGCTGCCAAAGCAAAAATGTTAATTACAGCTGACGGGTTCCTTCGTCGAGGAAAACAGGTTTCAATGAAAAATGGAGCAGACCGGGCAGTCGGTCTGTCCTCTTCGATTAATAAGGTTGTTGTTGTGAAGCGGTTGAATAATGATATTCCTTGGCAAGATGGTCGTGACCTTACCTGGGAGGAACTTGTCAAGAATGGGCAAAACAAAAATGAAGTGAAAACAGTGGAGTTGGAAAGCGACGAACCTCTTATGTTACTTTACACATCCGGTACAACCGGGAAACCAAAAGGCGCTGTTCATACCCATACGGGATTCCCATTAAAAGCTGCCTTTGATGCGGGACTAGCAATGGATGTGAAACAAGGAGATACCCTTTTTTGGTACACTGATATGGGTTGGATGATGGGTCCGTTCCTTGTATTTGGTGGGCTAATAAATGGAGCTAGTATTCTACTATTTGAAGGAACGCCGGATTTTCCAAATCCAGATCGAATTTGGGAAGTAACAAGTAAGCATGGTGCTTCACATTTGGGTATCTCCCCTACTCTTATTCGTTCATTAATGAAACACGGCGAAGACTGGGCT
>JAEWMK010000454.1 GCA_023457235.1 Bacillota bacterium | reverse complement strand
CTATTTGATCTTAATTTTAATAACCACATTTGACCCTGGAATTAACTCTAAATCCTTCGGTTTAAAAACAGTAATCTCAATCGGGATACGCTGTGTGACCTTATTGAAGTTACCGCTCGTATTTGTGGAAGGTAATAAGGAAAAAGTTGAATTGGTTGCCTTACCAACTTTACTAACCTTTCCTTTCAGCTTTTGCCCATCTAATGCATCGATGGAAACCGTGACCTCTTGACCTACTTTTATTTTTCCAATATCAGTTTCTTCAATATTAGCAGACACATATAAATCATTTAAATCCATGACTAAAGCGATCGGCTGTGCAGGTGACGCTAACTCATCTGCCTTTGAATAAACCTTGACAACAGTCCCGCTCACCGGCGCTTTTACAACGGCTTTATTGATTGAACTTGCATCAAGATTAGCTGTATCGAGCTCAGCCAAGGTTTGATTTTCCTGGACAACCTCACCTTCTTCTACAAAAACGTTTGAGATTTTACCAGTAATTTGCGGTGTGGCTTTATACAAATCTCCTGCAAATCTAGCATCCTCTGTTTTGACATAATGCGCACTTTGATACCAATAATAATAACCAATTCCAATACCGGCACCGATGATTAAAATTAAAATCAAGATTAATGATTTCTTTCGTTCCATACTCCCACCCTTTCTGTTTTGGAACATGGGGACGGTTCGCCTGTTCCAAAACCAACATTTTATTTCGAACACGAAATATTATCCCATCTTATACTCTGAAACTTTCTTCGTCATATGATTAGCCAACGTCTCCAACGAACGGTGAATCTGATCTATGCTGTCTTCATCTAAATCCTCGAATAAAATTTCAAAAAAGCTCTCTTCGAGTACCGGCATTTTTTTCCGTAATTGCGTAAGCTTTTCTGTCCCCGCTACCCAGACAATTCTACGATCCTTAGAATCTCGAACTCTAGTAACATAGCTATTTTTCTCGAGGCGGTCAATAATGCTTGAAACCGTACTATTGGCAAGCTTAACCGTTTCACTAATCGAAGATACCATCTGCGGCTCATCCTTAATACAGCGACAAACCAACACTTGGGGCACTGTTAAATTCGTATCCCTAATTTCGTATGTAATAAGCTCATAGTAAGCCCTATTAATATTTCCAATTTGTTTTCTAATGCTATTCGTATGTATTTTCATAACAATGGAATTCGGGGACGGTTCGCCTGTTCCAACTCCCCGTTCTCAGTCCCTCAGCCTCCTTTTAATAATATGATAATGTGAGATATTTCGTATTCGAATAATTAAGTATTATACCAAGTTTGGATAAAAATACAATTAAAAAGTTTAGTGCGGGACACAGAGTCGGGTTCTCTGGCTCACTTTTGGGCCATGGGGTCGGGAACTGTGTCCCACCAAAAACTTTGTCCCGCTAAAATATAAAGCCCCATGCTACTTTTTGTTCAAAACCTATGGATTTAGATGGCAAACCCATCTACAAGGCAAAAAACTATAACAACTTAAAAACAACAGCCACACCTGATGATATTCTAAATGCAGCACTAGCGATGGCTGACCTTCAACAGCATGAATTAGTTGTAGTTCAGCGCAACAGCAACTTTGACATTGTTTCAGAGTAAAAAGCCTAAAAACTAGTAGAAAGGAGGATACGAAATGAGTAAAAAAATAGAGTTACAGTTTGTTAATTTCGAAGGAAAAACGGCTACCATCTCCATAGATGACCCGATCGAACCAGTTGAGCCAGTAACAGTATCGGCTGCAATGGATACCATCATTGCCGCTAATATCTTCACATCGACAGGTGGAGATCTCATTGCAAAAAAAGGCGCTCGTGTAGTTGAGCGCAATGTAGCAGAAGTTGATTTAGGTTTATAGCAACGAAAGGGAGCCGATAGCTCCCTTTTCTAATAGGGCTACAGTTCCCGACCCCGCAGCCCACAAAATTAAAAGGAAGCACTTACGGTCCTAAGTGCTTCCTTAAGAGGTATTCCTACCCTTATCTAACGAAAGCTGATCCAACGATAATCAATAAGATGAAAAGCACAACAATTAAAGCGAAGTTGTTACCCATCATTCCACTATAACCCATAGATATCACCACCTATTTTTAGAAGATAGTACATTCTATGAAAACCCAAAACCCTTCGTAATGGACAAGTATGGAGGTATTCATAGACAGAAATATCATTTTTGATAGCCGGCCACAGGGTCGGGTTCTCTGGCCCGCTTTCTGGGGCAGGTGAGCCACAGTTCCCGGTCCTCTGGTCCACAGATTTTATTTAATGGAAAAAACGCAATTGGAATTACATTTCTAAAAGAAGGAAAAGAGACCCAAGCGTTTGCCCGTAAAAAAGTAATTGTTTCTGCAGGTATTAATAGTGCCCAGCTTTTAATGTTATCTGGAATCGGACCGGCAAATGAATTAAGCCAGGCAGGAATCCCAGTTGTTTTTGACAATCCGAACGTAGGTCAATTTTTAACAAATCATACGCTAAATCCAGCCTCTTTTTCTGTGAATCCAAGGGATCTACCTGAACTTCAAATTGAAGAAAATAGTTCTGATATATAAGAAAAAAGGTGTTTGTCATTTGTCATCTGCCCAGTCATGTCCAAAATCTCGGAATAAACTATTTATTAATGGACAAGGAGGTGATCAAATGAATAGAAGAGAATTTGATAACAATGGAAATCAAAATTACTTTAGAGGTTCCAAACGAAACAATTCAGATAATATGCGCAACGCTGTTAGAGAAATCAACGCATCAACCTGCCAACAACTTGCAGACATTATCGGTGGCGAGGTTGTCACAGCAACTCCTGTGTGTACTGTAATGCGTCTTCGAAATATTAGAGCAACGATTTTAGGTCGCCGTACACAATCCCCACTAGCACTTCCATTTATGTTATCCTTTGAAAATAATGGCCTTAATCTTGGTGAATCTGTTGTGCTTCAGAGAGAAATTAACCCATTAATGACTGCATTACGCAAAAGAGGAATTATCGTTACAGCCGTTCATAACCATTGGCTATTTGATAAACCACGGTTAATGTATATGCATTGGGAGAATGTTGGAATGGATCCATTTGAATTTGCTAGGGAAAGTTTTGCAGCGGCAAGAGAAGCTGGTCTATTCTAAATTTTAGGGACACAGTTCCCGGTCCTGTGGCTCGCCGAGACACAGGGTCGGGTTCTCCGGCCCTTTTTAGCTTAATATGGGCCGAGCCACAGTTCCCGACCCTGTGGTTCACCAGCCCCGACCCTATGGCCTACCGCCACCAGTTTGGGCCACAGGGTCGGGAACTGTGACCCATCCCCAACCCTGTGGCCCATTAAAAAAGGAAGCACTTTAGGCTAAGTGCTTCCTTAAGACACAGGGACACAGTTCCCTCCCCCGTATCCCATTCATCATACTTTAAATTTAGTCACTAATTCCTGTAATTGCAGTGCTAATTTACTCAAGGCTTCGCTTGAAGCATTGATTTCCTCCATAGAGACTAATTGTTCTTCGGAGGCTGCTGCTACGCTTTGCGATTGCCCAGATGCTTCTATGGCGATTTCAGCTAAATGCCCAACTGACGCTGTGGCTTCCTCCGTATTAGCAGAAATTTGATCCGAAGTAACTGATACTTCCTGGATTTGACCATAAACATGTTCAACTGCTACCAATACTTGTTGGAATACCTCGCCTGTTTTGATAATGACTGCCTTACCTGCACCAACTTCACGAATATTATGCTCTATTTCATAAGTAGCAACTTCCGTATTTTTTTGAATCCCTTGGATTAACTGCACAATTTGAGCGGCGGATGCACGTGATTGATCTGCTAACATTCTTACCTCTTCAGCAACAACTGTAAAACCTTTACCATGTTCCCCTGCCCGTGCTGCTTCAATCGCTGCATTTAGTGCAAGTAAATTCGTTTGTTCTGCTATATTGGATATGACATCAATAATTTTACCGATTTCCTGCGATTGTTCACTGAGCCTTTTTATGGCCTCCGTCGTATTTTGTGTACCAGTCTCAATAGTTTCCATCTGACGAATACCTTCTTGAATAGAAAGATATCCTTGATCTGATAAGGTTGCTGCATCCTTTGCAGAATCCTTCACAGTCATTGAGAACTGGGCAATCCGCTGAATACCATTAGATACTTCCTCCATCGCTATTGCGCTTTGCTCTGATCTAGAAACTTGGATTTCAGACCCCCTGGCAACTTCTTGCATAGCAGCAGATATTTGTTTTGTTGCTTGAGTGGCCTGTTCACTAGTTGCTTGTAATTCTTGAGACGATGCTGTTACCTGTTCAGCACTACTTTCAATCTGTTGAATAACTTGCCTAAAATTATAGGCCATTTCATTAAAATCTTTTGTCAACATACCCAGTTCATCGTTTGTATGTATTTCAAGCGGTTTTACTTGTAGATTTCCATCTGAAAGCTCATTTACATGGGCTGTAATAACTTTAATTGGAGCTATAATTTTTCTAACAAACAGAATTGTAATGATAGCCAAAATACCCGATAGAACGACTCCCAAAGCTATTGGAAAGGCTAGAGTCTCCCATACCCTCTGTTTAATAATTTTTGCATCAAAATCTATTGCATTAATTGCTACTACCTCTTTAGAAGAATCATTATCTTTAAAAATTGGAGCGTATCCAGTAATACGTTGGATTCCTCCATATGAATATATATCTGAATAGGTTGAATGCTTCATTTCTCTAATTTTCTCGATGACTTCCGGTTCTAGATCAACTGAATCTCCTGCGGTAATTCCCTGTGATTTTAAGGATTTATCTGCTGCAATAATTTGACCATCAAAGTCTAAAATGTAGGCATCTAGAAATATAGGCTTCTTTTTAATTATCCAACTAATTTGTTCTTCAAGTTTTGGCAAGTCATTTTGACTTCCACTAGTAACACTTTCAAGTAAATGAGGGTCAATAACACCAGTAGTAATATTGGCACAGCCTATCAATTCTAAACCCGCAGACTCCTTTACCTGTTTTGACACTGTAAAATAAAAAACAGATGAAATCATTACAAAACAAATTGTAAAAAGAATAATAACAATACCAACGATTTTCCCCGTAACTCCTACTTTCACGCTATCCCTCTATTCTTAATTATTGATAGATTTTATTGAAAATTAAAGTGATGCTGTTTAAAAAGATTGGAGAATTCTGGGTGTAAATTCTTAGATGGAATATATTAATCAACAATAGGTTTGATATGGATGCACTTTTTTGAAAATTGTAGGTACGCAATACTTTGAACATAATGACAACAAATCATTTATTCTTCTTTTTTATAATAAAAATATTAAATTATATCTAAAATAAGTAAAGAATTTGTATTTCACTTATATTATCTATACCAGTTTTTTCATCTCACGACAATTTTTGTTATATCACTTATAAAAATAAAAAAAAGTGAGAAAAATCACACATTGTCATTTTATGTCGAACTTTATTTCTTGGGGGACACAGATCCCTGTGTGACGTAGGTCGAGTGTGGGACACAGTTCCCGGTCCTGTGGCCCGAATCCACGTCCCACAAGAAAAAAGGATAGAGAAGTCCTCTTCTCTACCCATTTGTTGCATCTAAAATCCACTTTGTCCCCAATAATTTAATCCAAAACCGCCACTAGCACCATATTTTTCAAAAATTTTCATAGCATTCCATTGGGCATCGTTTAATCCACCATAGATCAAATCATTTGAATTTGAGTTTGAATTTGACGTATTTGTTTTAGGTGTTGTTTTTTTGTTCGTATATGTTTTTGGATCTGTGCTAAAATGCCACTTATCATTGATTGTAACCTTACTTGCTGCCGCATCATAATTCACTTTGTATCCTAATTGTTCAGAAATGAATCTCAATGGTACTAAGGTACGGCCATCTTTATTTTTTGCAGGCGCATCTAGGGTAACTGGTTTATTGTTAACGTAGGCCGTTTTGGAGCCAATCGTTAAGGCAATAGTAATATCCCCTTTCTTAGCAGTCACTGTTTGAGTACTATTGTTCCAATCCATTTCAGCTCCTGTTAAATCAAGGATTGTTCGAAGAGGCACGAAAGTTCTGCCACCTTCCACTATCGGTGGTGTATCAAATGAAACTTCTCCTGGCGGCATTTCCAAAATAGATTCTAAATCCATCCAAGCTATTGGTTGCACGTCTAGCAGGCTGTCCCATGACTGCGTTTGTTGTAAGGCTTCCCATTCCTTTGTTTTAACGACATCCACCCATTGTCCGGTTTCTATTGCTTTGGACCACTGCGGTGTTGTTACTAAATCTGCCCATTGATCCGTTGTAACTACATCCGTCCATACCTCAACATATTCTGGTTCCGACCATTGCTCAACGTAACTTGGATTGGTCCATATATCTTGTTTTGTCGATGGATTAGCTTGATTAGGCTTTGACTCCGTCTCTTTTTTCTCAGGCTCCTTCCAAAGATCTTCTGACCATAAATCCGTATAAGGGGATCCCTGGTTATTCTGCTCGTTTGTGGTAGTGGACCCTGGAGTTGGTTGAGGAGTTGTACTTGGTTTTTCATCCTCCCAAAGACCCTCTGACCATAAATCTGTATAGGGAGAGCCCTGGTCATTATTCTGTACGTTTGACTGACCCCAATCTAGATTTGTTGACCAATCTGTAGTGGTGGATCCAGGAGTTGTTGGTGTTGTTGGTGTTGTTGGATTTTCATCCCCCCAAAGATCCTCTGACCAAAGCCCTGCAGCAGATGTCGCTTGCACTGTACTAATGGAAAGTAAAGCTGACAAACCGATGATTCCTAATTTCTTTTTCATGACGTTACATTCCCCTTTCTAAACGATATTTTTATAAATACTTTTGAACCTACCTTTATGTTACAGCCAACAAGTAAAAATCTTTGTGAATAAGAATAAGCCTGGTTACTAAAATCTATAAAAAACTATCATTTTTTTTATAGTGATACCTTCGCCCCCGAACCAAGAAACTGGGGCTTCTGTGACGATTCTCACGTCATTCCGTCAGGAGAGGGATCTAACCTCTGTCATGCACCTGTTGTGCAAAACAACCTGCGGTGCTCTGTTAGAGCCAGCAATTACGAAAGACCATTCCTTCCAGGTCAGCCTTCCGCAAGGTCTACTTTAGTAACCGAGGTTTACACCTCCTTTAATTTAAATACATGGTTCTCTAATCGTAATGTTTTATGAACAACATTCCATAATTTCCAAATATGATGTTCCTTAATGGTGTCAATGTTATTTAAAAGCATCCCAATATATTTTCTTCGCTGCTTACCTGTTTTCGTTTTTTCCTCGGATACTTCCATCGTCCCGAGAGTTTTAACTAAATGAGGTTTCACAACGTTTTGTAGTTGTTTTAAAACTTCTTTTGGAAGTTTTTCTTCAAAATTCAGACCTCTTCTTCCAATCACGAAAGAAGCTGCTTCATGTACAGATAATCCGTA
>JAEWMK010000453.1 GCA_023457235.1 Bacillota bacterium | reverse complement strand
ACGGTTTACTAATTCAAGCATTGGTTTCACCTCCTGTTATTTTTGTTTTTGGCTTTGGATATATCTACGAATCTGCTCTTCAGTATTTTCACTAACTGTAGCGATAAAATAGCTAGGATTCCACAGAGGCCTCCTCAGTCAATAGGTAACTCCTGCAATATTCATAATAAGAACGGCGATTACAGCTAAAATGATGGCAGTGATTTTTTTAACATTTAATCGTTCCCTTAATAGGAAAAAGGCAAGTACAAAAACAACAGCAGGGGTAATGCTCGTAATAATGCCAACTGTGAAATAGCACTAGTTGATCGGAAAATCGGTAGGTGATTCAGCTGGAGCCATAGCGATAAATGGTTTTCTTTGTCCACGTACCCTTGCCCAGTATTTAACGCCTGTACTATTTTGGCCTTCTTCTGAGAATGTTTGTTTATAACTACTTAATTCTGGTGTGAACTTAATACTGTTTAGAATGTTTATTGGTAATGTTACAACAACAGTAGCATAATATTCTTCCCCACTTCTTGTTATAACACGATATTCTCCATCCATTTTTTCAACTTGAGAAACAGGTTTTGAAAATTGGAATTCTGCATTCGAATCATATGCAATCTTTTCAATTAATTCCTTTGTTCCGTTCTTAAGTTTATATGTTGCACAAGATTCGAAGTTATATTGCCAATCATAATTCGTTAAAGCCACCCAACGATAGGCATATGTTAAAGCAGCTGTTTCTGGAGAGCCATGGAAATTTACAGCCCACATACTGTAATTAGCATCAAATTCTTCTTTAGTTAAATCTAGTGATCTTAAATTTATCAGCTATAGAAATATGATCTACTTCTTTCAAAGCTTCAATTTCACGAAGCGGCTCATATGGCTTTGAAAAGTACTTTCTAGCATCTTCCACCACTTTATTCATGCCAAATTTAATAAAGCCTCACCATCTCCTTCCTGTAACTTCCCATCAGCAAACCAGTAAGTTTTTTTTCAAATATTCAATACCAGTTAGAGCTACAGTGTTTGACATAGAACCTCTCTCCTTTTAAAAATAATAATACTATTAAAACACTTTCAAAGTAAAAATAATTGTAATATTCTTTATATTCTAATTTGTTATTCCTCTTTTGACTATTATCCAAACGGACCATTTTTGGATAATTCGTATTTCCATTGAATAAAATTACACTCCGATACAAACAATTATCTTGTACAGTTGTGACAACGCAAGGAGAATTTTATGAATTTCACAAACAAAGTTAGGAGTGTCATGATGGGAATTTTAAGTGGAAATCCAAAAGATGAACCAATGCATTATGGTGAAGTGTTTTCAACCTGGTCATTTTTATTAGCAGCTAAGCAATCCATTGCTGGTTACCAAACAAAGATTAACCATACGGGGGATGAAGACTTACGGAGGTTGTTGGAGGAATGTATACAACAATGCCAACAAGAGGAAAAACAAATTGAAGCTCTATTAAAGGAAAATGGAGTTGGGCTGCCACCGGCCCCGCCAGAAAGACCAAAAGCATGTCTTGAAGATATCCCAGTGGGTGCAAGATTCCAGGATCCAGAAATTGCTGCTCACTTATCTGTAAGTTTAGGTTCCGGATTAGTGGCATGTAGCGGAGTTATTGCCCAATGTATTCGAGAGGATATTGCGATGATGTTTGGCCAGTTCCATACTCAAAAAGCAACAATTGCAGCAAAAGCGTTACGACTAAGCAAAGAAAAAGGCTGGGTCATCCCTCCACCTTTACATCATAGTAAAGCAGAAGATTGTTAAGACAAAAACCCCTTCCTTTGGATAGGGGCTTTTTACCATTTTTGTGAGTATGAAATCAATATTCGGTTTTCATTGTGGTATTTTTCCAAGCGGTAAATGGAAGACGATAATTTTCTGGACAAATCTGCTTCATTTTGATCATCCTGTTTTCCATTTTTTTGCTTAACTGCTCATAAATATGGTGATCATCAAAACCTACTTGTGCTGCTTCTTCCTTTGTACAGGCATAATAGACCGCTTTAGGTCGTGCCCAGTAAATAGCACCAAAACACATGGGACATGGTTCACAGCTCGTATAAATCTCATAATCTGTCAGCTGAAAACAATTTAAAACCTGACAAGCAGTTCGTATTGCTTGGATTTCCGCATGGGCCGTTGGGTCGTTCTGCTTTGTTACTTCGTTACATCCAATGGCAATAACTTTTCCGTCTTTGACAACAATAGCTCCGAACGGGCCTCCATTGCTTGTTAAAACATTTTGGTATGCAATGTTAATAGCTTGTGCCATCAATTTTTCATTTCCCATAGTCCACCTCCACTATAAATAAAGGGGTACTCTTAATTACATTCTATTCGAATTCACTTGTAACTAGACGCCGTTATTACGATCTTGATAAGTTTTTGTTCCCATAAACACACAAAGAGGGCCCCTTGTAGAAGACCCTCTCCAGATTACTATTTTAAATTAATCTTCAATCTCTTCTTCATCAAAAACCTCTTCAAAAGCTGCAGAGACTTTATCAAATTCCTCATCAGTCTCAATAGCTGATAAGTCACCATCTTCATCTACTTTTAAAAAGAAAACATCGATGTCTTCCTCACTGTCTTCGTGTACATCCTCAACAAAACAAACAGCGATATACTCGGTACCATCAATTTCAACTGTTGCTAGTACTTCAACTTCCTCTTCTTGATCGTTTTCATCACTAATTGTAAAGATTTCGCCTACTTCGATTTTTTCCATCACTCATTCTCCTCGCTTTTTGTTTTTATGGTCACTATTCTATAGGTATTACCATCTTTATGATAAATAGTCATTATGACATGCAAATCTTACCATAGATTGTTTACAAAAGCGAGTATTCATCCCAATGATTACATTTTAAAAATTTCTCTTTCAAGCCGTCTTCCGGTTGGAGTTGTAGCTAAACCACCTTCTGCTGTTTCTCTTAAAGAGCTAGGCATAGATTGACCAATTAAATACATTGCATTAATGACCTCATCACATGGAATTTTACTTTTGATACCAGCTAAGGCCATGTCTGCCGCTGTTATAGCATTCGAGGCGCCCATAGCATTCCGTTTCACACATGGGACTTCTACTAGACCTGCCACAGGGTCACAAACTAATCCAAGCATATTTTTTAAAGTGATGGCCATTGCTTCTGCTGCTTGTGAAGGGGTTCCTCCGGCAAGCTCAACTATGGAAGCGGCAGCCATACCACTTGCTGAACCGACCTCAGCCTGGCAACCCCCAGCAGCACCCGAAATTGATGAATTATTTGCGACGACAAAACCAAATGCTGCTGCTGTAAATAGAAATTCAATCATTTCATAGCGGCTTGGCTGCAGCTTTTCTTTTATAGCAAATAGCGTTCCCGGCACAACTCCTGCCGAGCCAGCAGTAGGTGTGGCGCAAATTATTCCCATTGCAGCATTAACTTCGTTCGTGGCAACAGCCTTACTAACAGCATCCAGCAAAATGGTTCCAGATAAAGCCTTGCCACTTTTTATAT
This sequence comes from Bacillota bacterium, assembly GCA_023457235.1. Lineage (GTDB taxonomy): Bacteria > Bacillota > Bacilli > Bacillales > Bacillaceae_J > Schinkia. Next base: position 434 of record JAEWMK010000453.1, on the reverse strand, counting down.
AATCTTGAAGAAGGACGGCATCTCCCCCGGTTAGCCCTGAAAATGATGTAACACCTCGTAACCCGCGCTCAATAGCCTGTTCCATTACTGTGAGGTTTTGGTCCATCTTATTGATGACCTCTTCCCTTGTAAGGCCTGAAACTTCTACTTCCTGCCGTATCATGATTTCTGCAATTTTCACTTGATTGCTCTCAGCAAGTTCGACAAGCTCCTTCACACTTCTGAACATGTTCATGCCCCCAATAATTTAATCAACCATTTTGATAACTTGCGTAACGTTTGGTAGTTTCTCTATTTCCTTGATTACTTGTTCATCAATTTTTTGATCAACTTCAATCACCATCATCGCCATTTTACCAACTTCTCTTCGAGTAACTTCCATATGGCCAACATTTAAACGATAATCCGCAAGTATACGTGTAACGGCTGAAATC
>JAEWMK010000452.1 GCA_023457235.1 Bacillota bacterium | reverse complement strand
CTTATTACCCATAATCATCCGGATTACTGGGATGTATTATTGGATGATGTAAAAAAATACTATCCATTTGTTCAAACAATGATTGTCAACCAAGTAGAAGTGACAAAAAGGTTTATTGAGGAAGGATTAGGAGTTTCTTATTTGCCGGCAACGATGGTAGAGGAGGAGATAAGGGAGAAAAAAATGGTGGAAGTACAACCAGAATGTATCTGCCCGCCTAAATCATTAACATACCTCGTCACTAAAATAAAAACAGAGGAAGTAAATATTTTCAAAGAGTTTTTGTATTCAAAAAACATCACTCAAAAATATTAAACGGGTCGGTTTAAGCCATGCCAAATAAAGTCAAGGAATTAAAATAGATAAATTAAGATACATTTCGTTTAATTCACCTTATCCTTCGACATATATAACTTTATCTAGAAATGGTTATATCGAAAATTGCAGAGGAGAAGACTCAAAAGGTTTCAGTTTTTGCAATAATATAACAAAACTAAGTTCAAACACATACCAAAAAGCAATAGTACATAAATTATGTACTATTGCTGAATAATGTGCTATTTCTATTGTTATTTACTATTTTTACCACCCCAAAACCGAAAGGGGTACAAAAATATTGAACGGTGTTTGTTGTTATTTCAAACTCAACAATGTTTGCTTCATTTCGTCTTCCATTTTTATTAATTCCTGTTCAGCCTGTTGGCGCTTCATGCGGCCTTCGTGCTGAATACGGATTGTTTCCTGTAATGTTGTAATTAAATTTTCCTGTGTTTTTTTCAATGTTTCGATGTCCACCAGACCGCGTTCATTTTCGATCGCAGTTTCGATGCTGTTTGTTTTTAACATTTCCGCATTTTTAAGTAATAGCTCATTGGTAGTTTTGCTCACTTGTTTTTGTGCTTCAACCGCACGTTTTTGTCTGTATAGTGTTAAGGCAATCGTAATTTGATTTTTCCATAATGGTATTGCCGTTAAAATCGATGATTGAATTTTTTCCACTAGCGCTTGATTCATATTTTGAATCATCCGAATTTGTGGTGCACTTTGAATTGTAATTTGTCGGCTTAACTTCAAGTCGTGCAGGCGTTTTTCAAGTCTGTCTGCAAACTGGACTAAATCATTTAATTCCTGGTAGACCATTTGGTCGTCTGATTGTTCGGCTTTCTGCTTTAAAGTAGGTATATCTTTCGCATGAAGCTCTTCTAATTTTAGCTCACCGGCCGCAATATAAATATTTAGGCCATCAAAGTATTCCTTATTCTTCTGAAATAATTCATCAAGCATCTTGTTATCACTTAACAACAGGTTTTTCTGATGGTCGAGTTTTACTCCAATTTTATCAATCTGGGATCCGATTTTTTGGTATTTCGATAAAATTTCATTTACGGAAGTGGAAACTTTCTTGAAAATCCGCTTAAAAATGTTTTTCTTTTCACCGCTTAATTCCTCGGGATTGACCTGTTCAAGCTTTTGCATTAGATCCTTCAAAATGTCGCCAATTGGACCAGTATCTTTTTTCTGGACGTGTTCAAGCATCGAATGTGAAAAGTTGGAAAGCTTTGTTTGCGCTGCTGTTCCAAATTGGACGATGGCTTGCTGATCTTTAGGATTAATTTGCGTAGCTAATTCCATGGCTTTTTGGCGGTATGCAGCAGGTAATGCATCAATCATTCGTTTCGGCTTATCCTCTTTAAATTGCGTAATAACAGGCTCATTCCCCATTTCACCAAATGGGTTAGCCAGTAAATCGTCTAGAGCATTATTCGTATCATTTTGAGTTTTTATTTCGTTACTCATACTTTTTTATCTCCTTTCCTCAGGTACATTATTTTTTTCCCGACGGGCTTGGTCTGTAAAATTAATTTTAATTGATTGCGGTGGCTCTTGTAATTGGTTTTGACTCTTGGTTTGTTCCATAAATCCATTTTGAAGGTCATGTGTTTGCCGTGCAACATCAAGCTCCATATTTAAGGTCTCAATATCGTTTGAAAGGACGGTAAGCAAGTCATCATTCAGTGATTTCACTAGTTTGTCCAATGTTTCTTCTGTTTCTGAAAGCGACTTTCGAACCTCTAAATCTTTAATATTTTGGCGTGACAAAAACACGTAACGTTCAGATAATTCAACAACGGAATCTAAATGATAGAAGAAAAATCGTTCAGCCTGATAAAAGCGCTTTGGCTCCTTTTTAACAATTTGATAAATCTGTTTAACAAGCCGTTGCAGGTTGCCTAGTAGTTTTGCTGCACGAAAAGAACGAATGCTAAGTAGCACTTTATTAAGACGCTTGATCTTTTGATCTGCCTCTTTAAGATTTTGAGCAATATATTGATACTCTTTTTTTGTTAATTGATTTTCTTTTAAAAGTTTTTTCTGTCCGCGCTTTTTTAGAATGAAATTGGTCAATCCGCCTCGTAGTATTGCCAAAAGGGACGAAACCCAAAAGGATTGGTCAAATCCAAAATAAGCAGTCGGCCAAATAATTCCGAGTATTACTAATGAAATTAAACCGCGAAATAAAAACGATAAGACGGATCTCATAAAAAATTCTCTCCTAGAAATGAAATTACGATTACTACTATTATACGACAAAAGATGCAGACAAGTTTCATCATTGATGGCATTTTTTCAGGAAGCGTCAAATCTAGGTACAATATCCTAATTATTAATAATTTTGTAACTTTTTGGAGTGCGTTTCGTATTAATTAATGGGAGCGAGGTAAAACGATTATTATCGATATATCCTTCGCTTACTAACTCTCTGAAGGAGTGGTTAATTGTAATGCTTAATATTATCTGGTTAACTTTAGGCGGTATTATTCTTTTTTTACTACTTATTGGTGGTGGGATTGGCTATTTTATTTTAAAAAAGCATTACCGAACAGCGAGTTCAAACCAAGCGCTTATTATTACAGGCCCAAAAC
>JAEWMK010000451.1 GCA_023457235.1 Bacillota bacterium | reverse complement strand
AGATAACTCACTTTTATCCGCACTAAACTAGGGCACTGATCCGTTTGATAGCAGATAAAATCTATTTATTATGCATCAAACCATGTTTCAGCCTCTTTTGATTCTTCTCATTAGCCGATTACTGTTCATTATAAAAAATTTATTCTCCTTCAAATAAAGAAGCCGCTGTACACCCCAGCAGCTCCTCCACACCTCTATATATACTTCCGGTGCTTTGCCTTTCCATCATACGTAAATAAGGCACCATTACCCTCAACGATTGTTTCCATATGGATATGGCCCCCATAGCTGATAAAGGTACGGCATTACTTTTTCTAAATATTTATCTTGGGCTATAGATGATTGATCAGCCAGCATTATTTGAACCTCTTGTTTTGTACACTTGTAATCCCCTTCATAATTTCTACGGTATGAACCGGTTAAAGGGTTCGGACCAATATAAATAGGGCGTTGTTCCCGCATAGCTCTAAGTACAGAAATTTTTATAATTTGCTTCCCATCTACTGTTATTATTGACGCATTTTATCAGTCAGAATATTTACACTTATTCTTTGTGTATTATTTATTCCGTCCCAAAATTCCTTTACTAGTACTATTAGCTATTTATAATTTAATCCTTTTGTCTATTTTTGTCTTATAATGATTTAATATAGAATTGTAAAAAGAAATATAAATTAGAAATGAGGTTTAACTGTGATTACAATTTCAAACATGAAAAAATGTCTTCTACATGAAGACGGTAGCGTACGAAATCTTGCTGTTGAATATTTTTCAAAAGGTAAATTTGAAGATCAATCAGTCCGTGACAATGTGCTCAAAATAATATTAGAGAGTATAAACTTATACCCAAAACAAAAGTTATATAATACTCTCTCTTTAAGCATGGCTGCTCACCTGCCAATCAATGAAGAAGAATTGAATCAAATTTTAGAACTAGAAAAAAATTTTGAAAGAAAAGATATTCTTTACAGAATTATCCTCAATGCTGATATTGCTTTATTGGAGCAGCGGAAGTATCAACTAGAACAGATTTTCCCTAAACAACAAATGGAGGAAATTGAAAATCTCATCAGTCTAGCAACGTTTGATAGTGAGAAATTATATGAAAAGCTGCTCTTATTCGGAGATAATGCCGAAGGTAAGTATGTCAATGAATTTGATTACAAATTTGGTCAACAAATGGCAAAAGAATTAGCAAAAAGAATCGAGATACCTACAGCTCAATTAATGGATCAATTAGTTTCTTATGATATTGATTCTTATAATGGCTATAGTAATATTTTTCTTGCACGAGCCCTTTATTTAAGAAATGCAATTGAAGTTACTCCGATTTTATTTAAGTGGCTGGCTCTAGACGGTGATCTTTATAATGAAGTCGCCGTAGAAGGGCTATCAAACATAGGTAATATTGAAATTGTCGAAACTATTAAGAAGAAGTTCTTTGAGGAAACCTGGGATTTCCGCCTTTTTTCTCCTAGTATTCTTGGGAGAATAAAAATCAAAGAAAGTGAGCAAGCATTAATTGAATTGTTACAGAAAGAAAAAGAGGATTTAACGATAATAGCAAATCTTTGTCAAGCATTGTGTCAACTAGGTTCTATCGATGGCATACCCATTGTGAAACATTATATTGACGAAGACTACTATGACTCCGGTCTTGTAAACCTTGAAGATGAATTATATGCAACATGTATTGCGGCTAATGTGCACCTTCCTGAACTTTCAGAATGGCGTAGCAATATTGAAAAAGATCGTAAAAGATTGGAAAGAAACCCATTTGACTTTAACCGAAATGATTTAAATTTTGATCTATTCAATGATCCTATGATGTTTGAAAAACAAAAACCTGTAATAGTGGAAAATAAAGTTGGAAGAAATGACCCATGTCCTTGTGGAAGTGGCAAAAAATACAAGAAATGTTGTGGAAAGTGACGATGGAATCTATAGTTTAATTTTTGTAAAAGAGCTGCCGATCTCTCAGCAGCTCTCCAAAAGACTCTATAAATACTTCCGATGCATCGCCTTCCCATCATACGTAAATAAGGCACCTTTACCCTCAACGATTGTTTCCATATGGACATGGCGCCCCCAGAGCTGATAAAGGTACGGCATTACTTTTTCTAGATATTTAATATCAAGTTCAATGCCCTCGTACCAATGCTTCAGATACAATTCTCCATTTTTCAAATAATCACCGTCATTTACGGTAATATACGGAAAACCACCATTTACCCGCATATTTACCAGTTGATCGCGGACGGTCTCCCATTCTTTATCGACAATTTTATAATCTTTCCCTTGCTTTTGGAATAAATACATATCCTCGCGGTGAACTAAGTCTTTTGTTAAATAGTTACGGATAAATGAAATATCTGATTCGACTTCTCGAACCTCGAATAATTTTTCCCGCCCTGAACCAGGTTCCACACCCAACTTTTTCATTTCATCTGTTGGGTTATTGTAACGCTCCTCAATGTCTTCGAATATTTTCAAACCCAAGTAATACGGATTAATTGATGTCCGGGAAGGCTGAACAACTCCTGCATTCAGTTTGGCAAATTCAATTGCTTCATCCGAAGTAAGCTCCAATTCCCGGATAATGCGGGCATGCCAGTACGAAGCCCAGCCTTCGTTCTTTTAAACCGCTAATTTGAGGTGAAAAAATGGAAGTAACTATAATGAAATATTCTTTTATACTAATGATACTTTCAACTTGCATTTTGCTATTTCCTAAAATAAGAACTTCTTTAAAGAATAAGTTACTTTTTAGTAATCTTGCTCAAGATATTAGTATCATTATTGCAGTCAGCGCATTAGCCATACCTTTTATTGTTATTTTGGGAATATCTTACATTTTTTATATAATTTTATTTTAAAATAAATTAAAAACAAGTATTTAATTAAGATATTTCTTAATGCACGGAAATAAATTATTTACTACATGGATTTATATAATTTGAGATAATTGACTGATTCTTCAAAGTTGTTAAGGTCCACGAATTATTAGAAATATAATAAATACCATTTTTATCTGCAATTATTATGCCATTTATTTTGTAACAATTTTTAGAAAAATATATTTCTTCTGACATTAGATTATCACTACTATTAACCGCATTCTCCCTTACGTAAACCCCTGCCTTAAAAATAAGATTGGATACTAGAACTATAAAAAGCAAGAGCAGTACAGTAAAAAAGGGAATAACTGTTTTCTTTATTTTATTAAAATTAAGTTTTTTATAATCCATATCTATTACTAACTGACTTTGATACAAAATAATTTTTTCCTGAAAATTAATAAACAATAACTCTAATAATCCCGAAAAAAATGTCATTATAATAATAGCACCATTTATTGTAATATTTAAAGATAAATGATCTACTAATAAACCTAGAATTATAAATGATAATGTTAAAAAGAACATAAATCTTATTAACATACCATTAACATTAATTTTATAGGTAGTTTGTTGTGGACTAATCAAGATAATACTTATCAAGAAGACAAAAAGCAATCCTAAATCAACATAATTCACACCCATAATTCCTAAAAATTTTTGAAAGGATGTTAAATTGATAATATCAGTTTTTATAATAAGTCTATAGCAGAGTACCATTATTATTAAAGCGGTTAGTAAACTTAATATTGAAAAGAAATGGTTAAAAAAACTATTTCTCATCCATATATATGATATTGATATATTAATTGGCGTCATCCAAAAGCCAATAAAACTAATTACTTTAAAAAAGGTTATTTCGTTAGTACCAAATGCGCCTGGAACAACTAGTACCGTTAGGGAAAAGTGAAAGATAACTATTAATATTATTGAAATAATTATTTTTCCAATTAGTTCTCCATTTAACCGTAAGCCTTTTTGAAGAAGATTCGTTACCTTATTCAAAAAATACAATATTAGGACTACACATATAATAAATAAAATAGAAGAAATAATTACTGCATAAAAATTAAAGGGAACTGGATTTATAAAAACTTGAATTAAAGATGGAGAATTTCCAGTAGAACCTCCAAAGAAATAACCATACAAAAATAAATAACCTATCCCGTAGGCTAAAGTTAATATTAGTGTTGTAATACCTGTAATAAATAGCGAGAATAGAACTGTTGATAGACCTTTTTTTCTATTTATAAACTTAAAAATATTGTTAATATGGCGATTCTTCCTTAATACTTTGTATTTTTTTAAAAAAAACCTCATTTTTTCACTAGGATACAAATTTCAAACCATCCTTCTTGATAAATCTTTCTACCATTTCCATTGTAAACTCCCTATGGAGTTTTAATAGTTTAATAAACTCTTTTCCATGCCCATACTTTGAAAGACCTTTCTTAATAAAATTCTTGATAACTTGGAGGAAGATTAGCTCTTCGAAC
>JAEWMK010000450.1 GCA_023457235.1 Bacillota bacterium | reverse complement strand
TTCCTATACAGGGAAGTTCTTAAAACCAGTGATTGAGCGTGATAGGGCAAGAATGGAAGAGCGGCTACTAATGCTGGAGGCAAAATCCTGACGGAAAACTAACATTGGGGATATTAATCGAGGCTTCTCATAAGTTCAGCGAACTTTTGAGAGGCTTCTTTTTTAAAAAAAGTGCAAAATATTATACTTAGCATCCAATATCGAATTGTTTGTTATCTAATTATCTGCTATTCTATCCATAGAAATACACCACAGAAAAATCCCTCATATTAAAAAGGATGTGTCAGAAATGCCACTAAACCCACATTTACGAGAACAATCCCGAATGTACATTGCACTAACTAGAGTAATGGAGGATCAAAGTAATTACAAATCAAAATCAGAAAGGATGAATAGAAGAACAGCATTACTTAAGCAGATACCGCTTAATCGATTAATGGATTTAAAAGTAGATTATGCTTTCAAACAGCTTTTTGGAAGTGAGAAGAATAGAGAGATTACGGTTGTATTTTTAAACGCTATCTTACAAAAAAATGGTCGAGATCCTATCAAAGATATTTCATTCACAAATACCGAATCAAGTGGAGAGTATGTTGATGACAAACAATCGAGATTAGATTTATTAGTGATTACTGAGGCAGGTGAAAGAATTAATGTAGAAATTCAGTTTACCAATAAATATGATATGATTAAACGTTCCATTTATTATTGGTCTGGGATATACCGAAATCCATTGCAAAAGAAAATGAGTTACAAGGAATTGCAGCCAGTAATTGCAATAAATATTATGAATTTTAATATATTCAATCAAACGGAGCGTTTTCATACAACGCATCACCTGTACGAAGATGAGGAGAAATTCAGATTAACAGATGTAATGGAACTTCATTTTATCGAAATGCCAAAGTTAATAAAAGCTTGGAAAGAAGAAAAACTGGACCCATGGAATGATGTTTTGGCTAGATGGTTATTAATGCTTGGCATGGTTGATCACCGAAATAATAAAGTTTATGAGGATATTTTTCACGAATTGGAGGAAATTTCAATGAAAGATGAGACATTGCGCAAGGCTTTTCAAAGTTGGGAAGAATTGAGTATGACGCAAGAAGAATATCTTGCTTATGAATCTCGTTTAAAACGTATTAACGATGAAGAAGCTGCCCAGCGTGAGGCGGAGCTTCGATTACAGGAAGCTAAAGAAAAAGCGATAAAGGAAGGAATAGAACAAGGGCTACAAGAGGGAAGAAAGGAAGGAATGGAAGTAGGAATGCTAGAAGGTGCGAAAAAAGAAAAAGAAGCAATTTCTCGCCGTCTTCTAGTAAAGGGTATGTCAATTGAAGAAGTTGCGGAACTAACCGGGATAAGTGTAGATGGAATCATTGAAATCCAACGTAATTTGAAGCATAGATAGGAATCTTGTCACTTAATTATGGAAGGTTGATTTGTTTTATGGGTGTGATGATCTTTCTAAACATAATGCCGCATCATATTGATGAAGCCGAGTGGGAGAATGCATATACAGAGACACTTGAAATCATAAATGCTAACGTTTTTGCTAACATATAGCAATATTATAAGAGACTTCTCATGGATGATTTAACTTGTGGGGGAGTTTCTTTTTTTTCTTTATTTATTTCAACATTACAGCTGCTACTTCATTGCTACTTCACCGCTATTAAATTGATAGTTGGTGATATCCCCCTATCTGAAAATCAATCCTTCTCCGTCCTAAGACTGATTTTGTAATAATTTAAGGATTTAGCGAAACTAAATAGTTTTACATTCGTATATTTTTATAGAATCGAAAAGGAGTTGAAAATCCAATGGAAACAAATCGATTGGTGTCCTCACTTTGTTATTTCAGTATTTTCTTTGCAGGTTTTATTTTTCCAATTGCGGTTTATTTTATTGTAGACAGCCCAGAGGTTAAAATGCACGCCAAAAAGGCTTTAATATCACATTTGATCCCATTTATCACGATTCCGCTCGTGTTTTTCCCGCTTATTTTCACAGGGGGAGAACCTACATTATTGGCGGTTGGCGGCATCATGACGTTTTTAATTATCGGAGCGATCAATCTGGGTATTTTAATTTGGAACGTTGTGAAAGGTATTAAAGTTTTAGTTAATTAAACGTTTATTTAAGTCTATTTATCTTATCTTAAATGGAGGAATTCACGATGAACGAAGAACGCAAACAAATTTTACAAATGGTAGAGTCAGGAAAAATAACAGTAGATGAAGCTCTTAAATTAATGGAAGCAATGGAAAAAACAAAGCAGGATCCGGAACTAAATAATGGGAGTGGCGCAAACCAAACAAAACAGGAAGCAGAAATAAGTTTTGATCCATCGACTTTCGTAAACTATGATTCAAATTATTCCAGTACAAACGGTGAACAAAAAGGGTACAAACGCCATTCGTTTATAGACAAATTTACTGATTTTATCGATAGTGCTTTGCAAAAGATTAAGGATGTTGACCTTGATTTTAACTTTGGGACACCCGTGGAAGTGAACCATATTTTTCAACATAAAGATGTGTATTTATCGAATATCAATTTAGATATTTCAAATGGAAATATTAAGATCATTCCTTGGGAGGAGCGGGATGTTCGGATCGAATGTAATGCGAAGGTTTATAAGTCTGATTCGTTTGACGATGCTAAAACCTATTTCTTAAAAAGTGTCCGCTTCTCCATTGATGGTGAGAGCATGAAATTTTCTGTTGAACCGAAACAGATTAAAATGAGCACGATGCTTTATATTCCAAAAGCTATGTACAATGAGATTCAAATTCGTATGTTTAATGGACATGTTGCCGGGGAAGGGCTTCAAGCGAACAAGCTGAAAGTCAATACAGCAAATGGAAATATTGATTTTTCTAGTCTACAAGGACAAGATTTTGAATTTGAAACAGCGAACGGGCATATAAAAATAGTAGACAGCTTTTCACAAGAAATCGAGGCGGAAACAATTAACGGCACGATCAACGTTCACGGTGCTTTTGAAAAAGTGGATTTACAAAGCTTTAGCAGCAATATTATTTGTAAATTGCAAGATTCAAAGAGCAAGCTTGCTTATTTGAACACTAAAACGGGAAGTATTGATTTATTTTTACCAACTGATCTTGAAGTAAAAGGAAGGATTAAATCCAATATCGGCGGTTTCAAATGCGAATTGAAAGATCTAGAAATTTTGGATGAGAAAAAAGATGTAATTGTAAAAGAGTTGAATTTCATCGCCAACAGTGGCAAATCAGAAAAACTGTATGTCGAAGCAAGCTCCAATGCCGGATCGATTTTAGTAAAAAATTTATAGGAAAGGATGCGTGTGGTGATGAGTAAAAAGTTATATAGGTCACGCTCGAATAAAAAGGTAGCGGGCATACTAGGAGGGTTAGGACAATATTTCGGAATCGACCCAACGATATTACGGGTGCTATTTATCCTCCTTTTAATTGGAACAGTGGTATTTCCATTTGCGCTCGTTTATTTAATATTAATTTTTGTCATCCCATATGATGATGGTGTGATTGAAGGATGAGATGGCTTGCCCAAATACTTGTTAACAGCTTAATCCTAATCGTGGTAGCTGGGTACTTTGATTCTTTTTATATTGAAGGTGTCGGCGCCGCCGTCCTAGCAAGTTTAATCATTTCAGTGTTGAACGCGATTGTGAAGCCGATATTAATTCTGTTGACCTTACCCGTTACCGTTTTGACCTTTGGGCTGTTCCTCTTCGTCATCAATGCGATCACTTTGATGATGGCAGACAATATTATGGGCGCAGCTTTTGAAATTGATGGATTTGGTGCGGCAGTTATGGCAGCCATTTTTATCTCAATCTTGAATCTGCTTATTCAAAAGGTCGTCATTGAGCCGCTTAGTAGGAAGGATGACCGATAACTGAATCTATCTGAAAGTAAAGTGAAGCGTTGCTGCTGTCGGGGTAGCAGCGCTTTTTTATAAGAATGCGAATTTACGGGACCCTCCTAAAACTTCCAGGTAAAGTATCCGACTAATTGCAAAAAACGAACTTCTTCCGCAAAATTCCCGCTCTTACACAACAATAAATTTCGTGTTTACCTAAAAAAATGCTAAAATAAAAAAATAGTATGAACGGAGTGTGGAGGAAGCTTTAAATGGTAAAAGTGCGCACGAAAGATGTTATTGATAAGTTTAAATTTGAGCTGATTTGTGGGGAAGACGGGATTAACCGTCCGATTACGACTAGTGATTTGTCACGTCCAGGGATTGAGTTGGCAGGCTTTTTTGAATTTTATCCGGCTGAGCGTCTTCAATTGCTAGGGAAAACCGAACTGTCCTTTTTTTATGAGCTAGATCCAACAGTACGCAGAGAACGAATGGAGCAATTATGTACCGACATGACACCGGGGATTATTATTTCGAGAGGGCAGGAGCCGCCGATTGAATTAATTGAGGCAGCGAAGCAAAATGATGTGCCTGTGATCCGGTCGCATTACAAAACGACACGTTTATCAAGCCACCTCACCAATTATTTAGAAAGCCTATTGGCACCGACAACCGCCATTCATGGTGTATTAGTTGATGTTTATGGGGTTGGTGTGTTGATTACAGGTAAAAGTGGTGTAGGTAAAAGTGAAACTGCGTTGGAGCTCGTTAAGCGCGGCCACCGTTTGATTGCCGACGATTGTGTCGAAATCCGGCAGGAGGATCAAGATACATTAATTGGAAGTTCACCAGAGTTAATCAAGCATTTACTCGAAATTCGTGGGCTTGGCATTATTAATGTGATGACCTTATTCGGGGCAGGAGCCGTTCGTAATTATAAAAAAATTAGCTTGGTTATTAATCTCGAATTATGGGACCCAACAAAGGTGTATGACAGACTTGGTCTAGATGAAGAAAAAATTAAAATTATCGATGCCCATATTCAAAAGCTTACCGTTCCGGTACGTCCAGGGCGAAATTTAGCTGTTATCATTGAGGTCGCGGCGATGAATTTCCGGTTGAAGCGAATGGGTGTCAATGCAGCCGAGCAATTTTCGAACCGTTTAACAGACGTAATCGAAGAAGGGGAGCATGATGATCTGTAAAAGATAGCCGTCAATAGTGGACGACGACGTTTTTAAAGCCCCAATACATAGAGGAGTGAAATCATGGAATCTGAAATCCAGCATCTAGATCGTGTGTTTTTAGCAATAGGGCCGTTTACGATATATTGGTACGGCGTGATCATTGCTGTGGGTGCGATGATCGGGTTATGGCTCGCCCAACGAGAAAGCATCCGCAGAGGGTTACCGAAAGAAACATTTATGGATATTGTATTATATGCCATTCCAAT
>JAEWMK010000449.1 GCA_023457235.1 Bacillota bacterium | reverse complement strand
TTCTTGGACTTTGTCTCCTCCAACTACTGTTAAGATTTTAGCTGGACCCTCTTTAACCTCGCTTGATAAAGCAATCGGCAGTGGAGTATCCATTATTCCGTTTTTAATTTCCTTCGATAATTCACCGAAAATACCAATCTGACTATTTGTTTTTATGTTGCCTATGATATCTTTTTCATTAGAGAAACGTGCCAGTTTTTCACCTGGGCTTCCATTCGCCCCTTTTTCGATTGATGTAACGGTAGAACGGACAATTTGTCCATCATGAACAACAATCGGCTTTTTCGTATCCATATCGGAAATGACGTGTCCCAGTGCCCCATATTTCTTGGAATCAGGATGATAAAAAGTCATCGTACCAATTCCCGCGGCTGAATCTCTTATAAATAAACCCATTCGGTATTTTTCTTCACTTTTTGCTTTAATCGGCTTCAGTTCAGTTTCAAACTTCTTTTCGTCTCTCATCACAACTAATTTTAACGCTTTCCCATTTTTACCTGCCTCTTCAACAAATTCTGTGACATCGCTCATTTGTTGGATTGGCTCATTGTTAATTTCCATGATAATATCTCCAACTTTAATTCCTGCATCTTCACCTGGAGATTTGGGACCTTGTTTTGTTTCGATAAGGTGATGGCCCACTACTAGAACACCAAGTGTATTCAGTTTAACACCTATCGATTGACCGCCTGGAATAACTTTTAAGTCAGGCAATATTTTTATATCAACATTTTTTACAGGGAAGTCTGCCATCTCTAACAACATATTCTCTTCACCGCTTTCTTCTCCTTTTATAGAAAGCGTTTTTTCGCCATTTTCAGCGATTGAATAAATGGCATTTTCTTTTGTTTGTGAAAAGACTGGTAATGATGTTACATTTGCTTCTTGTCCTTCAAAAAGAGTTATTTCTTTTGGTATAGAAACATACTCTTGAATTGGTTTTAGGAAGCCAACACCAATTAAAAGAACAAGGAGAATTAAACCAACTATTTTTCTAATTAAATCTAGTTTCAATCATTTCACTCTCCTCGCTCCTATCCCACACCATAACGCATTACAACATAACGCATAAATCAAATACACCTTGGCGTATTTGCGCCCAGATTTTATCGAGCTTGCTCGATAAGTTTCCTTTAAAAATCTGAGGCATCCGCCGGAGGCTTAACTTTATTCAGCCTAGGCATATTACTAACTGAATTAACCTAACTATTCGACGTATTTCACCTGTTTAGGTAGAATGAACTTCTGAATAAAGTTATGGTTACAGTTATAATTTTGCCCTGTACAACGTCATTTATAACTTTTTCAAATGAAAAAAGCTATCCTAGTTTGGATAGCTTTACATATCGAAAAGCGGAAGCGCCCGTTAAGCGCACGACAAGACTGGAGCACATCGGTCTCGAGATAAAGGAAACACGACGAAAGAATTGAGTCGATGTTGACTTATCGTAGGGAAGTGGGCGAAGTCTACGAGTCGCTGGGCGCTGGAGCTAGACAATAAATCACTTATGTGATCCCACTTTCATCTGATTAGCCAATTGCAGCAATTCACTTGCATGTTGCTTTGTTAAATCGGTAATTTCCACCCCTGAAATCATCCGGGCCACTTCTTTTACTTTTTCTTCAGTTTTTAATTCTGAAATCGATGTAACGGTTCTATCTCCTTTTGTTTCTTTGGAAATATATAGATGTGCATCTGCCATTGCTGCGACCTGTGGCAGATGGGTTATGCACAGAACTTGGGAACCATTTGATATTTTGTATATCTTTTCTGCCATTGATTGAGCCACTCGGCCGCTGACACCTGTATCCACTTCATCAAAAATGATGGAAGTAATACCTTGATGTTTAGAAAATATGCTTTTTAACGCCAGCATAATTCTTGATAATTCGCCACCGGAAGCAATCTTTGTCAAAGGTTTTAGCGGTTCTCCCGGGTTCGTTGAGATTAAAAACTCAACCTTATCAATGCCTGTCGATAAAAATTCAAGTGGGTCGGGTAAAGCAAATTGAATATCGAAAACCGTCTTTGCCATATAGAGATCTTTTAATTCCTTATGAATTTCACGTTTTAGTTTTTCAGCAATTTGCTTTCTGATTTCTGATAAGTTTTCAGCTTCTAATTGTAGATCATTTTGGATCTCTTTGATGTTTTTTCGTAATCGGTCTAAATGAACTTCACGATTTTGGATTTGATCGATTTCATCTTCAATTTTAGCTGCATATTCTAAAATATCTTCAACTGTTTGTCCGTATTTTTTCTTTAAAAATCGAATTTCATTTAAGCGTGTTTCGATAAAGTCAAGCCTTTCAGGGTCAAATTCTAACAGATCAATTTGGTCTCTTAAAGAAGATGTAGCTTCTTCAAGTAAATAAAAACTACTGGAAATGTTTTCAAATATTGCTTTTAATTTATCATTTAAAGATGAAACATCCTCAAGTTCACTCATGGCAAGTCCAACCCAATCCAAGCCCTGCTGTTCTCCGGATAATGCTTTATAGCTTCTTGTAACGGAGGTATGAATTCTTTCAAAATTCGAAAGCTGACTTTTCTCATTTATTAAAGCCTCTTCCTCACCCGGCTCCAACTCCGCATTTTTAATTTCACTTAGCTGAAATTGGATTAAATCAAGGCGATGCGCCATTTTTTGTTCATTTTCTGTTAAACCCTTTAATTGTTTCTTCAGCTTTAAAAATTGATTGTAAAGCTGTTGATATTCTTCAATCGCAGGTATGGTCAGTTTTTCATCAAACTGATCAATCATCGGTAAATGCCTTTCTGAATTCATTAAATCTTGATGCTCATGCTGACCGTGAATATCAATTAATGTTCGTCCAATTTCACGAAGAATTCCTAAAGTAACGAGCTTACCATTAATCCTGCAAATACTCTTTCCATTCGTTAATATATCCCTATGTAAAACAACCATACCATCCGAGATGTCGATGCCTAACTCCTTCCCCTTCTCTATGCACGGATGATTATCATTATCTAATAAAAACAACCCTTCAATTTCAGCCTTATTACAGCCAAACCGTACGAATTCGGACGATCCCCTGCCCCCGGCTACTAGACTTATTGCATCAATAATAATTGATTTTCCAGCCCCTGTTTCTCCAGTTAATACTGTTAATCCTTTTTGGAAAGAAACTCCGAGTGATTCAATTATCGCAAAATTTTTAATTGACATTTCTGCTAACATTTTTGTTACACTCCTAAATCGAATACACTCTTCAATTAGAGCATATCCAGAAAACGATTTGAAATTTCCTCCGCAGCATCAGCTGTTCTACAAATAATTAGGATCGTGTCATCTCCACCAATAGTACCTACTATTTCATCCCAATCCAAATGGTCAATTAATGCCGCAATTGCATTTGCATTCCCTGGTAACGTTTTCATAACAATAAGGTGTCCGGCTGAATCTATTTTTACAAATGCATCTATTAATGACCTTTTCAATTTTTGTAATGGATTAAAGCGTTGATCGGCTGGCAAACTATACTTATACCGTCCATCTGCCATTGGGACTTTAACAAGGTGTAGTTCCTTTATATCCCTTGAGACAGTTGCCTGTGTTATATTGTATCCTTGATTTTTTAATATTTCGACAAGTTCATCTTGAGTTTCGATATCATTGTTTGAAATAATTTCTCTAATTTTTATATGACGTTGTCCCTTATTCATCTAAAAAACCACCACCTTTTTATGCATTTTTCTACATATTATAATGTTAAACGATTTTTCCAAAAATAAAAAGGATAACATTTGCTTGTTACCCTTTTTCACGATTGTTCTTTAAGTGTTTCGTGGGCTTCCTGAACAATTTTTGCAACATCTATAGCGGTGGATTGTTGTCCTTCTTCATCACTATTCCAATTTAGGTGTAATAAAAACTCGATGTTCCCTTCACCACCTGTGATTGGCGAGAATGATGCATTCTTAACACTATATCCTACTGCTATAACAAATTGAATGATGTCCTCTAAAACCTTATTATGAACTTTCCGATCACGGACAATGCCCTTTTTCCCAACCTCATCTTTCCCGGCTTCAAATTGTGGTTTCACTAAACAAACGACGTCACCGCCATTTGCAAGTATTGTTTTGAGAACCGGCAGGATGAGCTTAAGTGAAATAAACGACACATCGATAGTTGAAAAATTAGGCAATCCATGTGTTAAATCGGCTGGCGTTACATAACGGAAATTGGTTCTTTCCATCACCACTACCCGTTCATCTTGACGTAGCTTCCAAGCTAATTGGTTATAACCAACATCAAGGGCATACACTAGTTTCGCTCCATTTTGCAACGAGCAGTCCGTAAAACCACCGGTAGATGCCCCAATATCCAATACGATTTTATCCTGTAAATTGAGGTCAAATACTTTGATTGCCTTTTCTAATTTTAAACCGCCTCTTGATACATAAGGCATCACTTTCCCTTTAAGTTCAAGCGGTGTATCAATCTCGATTTTAACACCAGGTTTATCAATCCGTTCATCTGGTGTAAAAACAAGCCCGGCCATAATTGCTCTTTTTGCTTTTTCCCTCGTTTCACATAGGCCTCTCTCGACCAGTAAAAC
>JAEWMK010000448.1 GCA_023457235.1 Bacillota bacterium | reverse complement strand
CGAGCCGTTGTCAAATGTTGCATTGTCCTTTGGTCCTGCTGAGTACTTTTCATTAATGATTCTCGGTCTTTGTGCCGTTAGTGGACTTGCCGGAAAATCAATGACTAAAGCACTCATAATGACTGTTGTGGGATTGTTGCTGGCAACAATCGGTATGGATAATGTCTCAGGGGTAGCACGTTTTACGTATAATATTCCGGTATTATATTCAGGATTAGAATTTTTAACAGTAGCAGTAGGTTTATTTGCTTTAGGAGAAGTATTTAAAACCATTCTTCATAAAGAAGATGATGGTGGAGATGTTGCAAAGGTTGGCCGAATCTTTCCTACTAAAAAAGACCTTAAAGATAGCTCAGGACCAATTGTGCGTGGTTCTTTACTAGGGTTTTTTATCGGTGTTCTTCCAGGAGCTGGGGCAACATTAGCTTCTTTCTTCTCTTACATTGCCGAGAAAAAGATTAGTAAAAATCCAGAGAAATTTGGAAAAGGTGCGATTGAAGGGGTAGCCGCCCCTGAATCTGCTAATAACGCGGCATCTGGTGGTGCCATGATTCCACTCTTAACACTTGGTATCCCAGGTTCAGGTACTACGGCAATCTTGATGGGTGCACTGATTATGTATAATGTTCAGCCAGGTCCATTATTATTTTCAGACCATCCAAAGGTGGCATGGGGATTAATTGCCAGTATGTTTATTGGTAACTTAATGTTACTAATTTTAAATATGCCACTTGTAAAGGTTTTTGCCAAAATTATTGAAACACCAAAGAAATACTTATTACCGATTATTGTTGCAATTTCTATTTTTGGAGTATATGCAGTCCAATTTACAACTTTTGACCTTTTACTTCTTATTGGTT
Source organism: Bacillota bacterium (assembly GCA_023457235.1). Classification (GTDB taxonomy): domain Bacteria; phylum Bacillota; class Bacilli; order Bacillales; family Bacillaceae_J; genus Schinkia. The sequence goes on along the minus strand of JAEWMK010000448.1, from coordinate 7,335 downwards.
GTGGTATCGTTGGATATTATTTAACGAAGAATGACTTCCCAGTTGCACCGCTTGTATTAGGACTAGTATTAGGTCCAATGATTGAAAACAATATGCGTCGAGCATTAACGATTTCAAATGGGGATTTCATGATCTTTTTACAAAAACCATTGTCTTTAAGCTTCTTAATCGTAGCGGCATTGTGGATGTTAATTCCAATGATTATGAAAATGAGAGGTAAAAGCGTCATTATAAATGAAGAAGGTTAAGCTGAAGGAAGAGTAGGGCGTCGATGTGACGACCCTATTTTTTTGATATAATAACTTTTAATACTTTTTATAAATGGGGTAGTATTATGGATGAAATAAAAGGATTAAATATAAATGAAGTAATGGATGATTTAAGAAAGAAAGCGGGCGATGAGGCTGTTAAACATATAGTAGATTCATTTGAAGGTGAAGAATATGCTGATGTTATTCATTATGTAGAATTGGTAAAGGAATCCTATCAAAATGATGAAAATGTTATATATCGGCTGTTCCTTTTGGAATTATTAAGTAATATGCAATTAGATAGAAGAGAAGCGGCAGAAATGAGTCTCAATACAATTTATTCTAAGACTCCAGATAATGATAGCGAAAGACTTTTAATTTTAGGTGAATTAGCCACTGATGTAAATCCCAAATTAGCAAGGAAAATTCTATCTCAATTGGTAAAGCTGTCAGACGAGGAATCACAAGGGTCATCCAAAATAGTAGGAAAAGCATACTTATTATTAGCAGAAGTAGAAGAAAATTTGCAAAAGTTTCCTAGAGCAATTAAATACTATCAACAAGGGTTGGCTTTATTCAGTGTTGATGACACACCAAAAGCGTTACAATCTTTTATATATTATAAAATAGGGGTTTTATATTCTTCTATTGGTAATAAAGATGAAGCGATTGATTCTTTAAAAAAAGGATTGGAGTTAGCAAATGATCAGGTAGAAAATAAAATACCTATCCTCGTTAGCCTTGGCAAAATCTTAGGTAGTATAGAAAAAGAGGAAGAGGCATTTTCGTTTCTTTCCGAAGCATTGGAGCTTATTGAGCAGTCAACATTTAATAATAACATTATCCACGCAGAGGCACTTACAGAGGCGGCCTATTATTATTTTGATTCTGGAAAGGTTGACGAAGCCATTCCTTTTTATGAAAAGGCTATTACGATTTATGGTAAGGAAAAAGGGGTAGCAAACAGAAAACTGGGAATGATTCATATGCAATATGCCTATTGTTTGGAGCATAAAGAGCAACCCAACTTACCACAAGCAGGTATGCAATACGAAAACGGGCTACGTTACCTTGAAGAGGCCGGTGACCGTGAGCTATATGAAAATGCATTAATGGACGTAATTTCCTTTTTTACAACAACGAATAATAAAAAGAAGAAACGAACTTATGAGAATAAGTTTCTAAAACTCAATAATAAATAGCGAACAGAATAGAGGGCCATAAATAAATGACGATTAAAAAAGGCTTTAAGGACTTTAAATTAGGTGAAGAAATTTTGAAAGCACTTGATAGTTTGAACTATAAAAACCCAACAGAAGTCCAAAACGAAGTGATCCCAATTGCAATAGAGAAGAAAGATTTAATTGTAAAATCTCAAACCGGAAGTGGAAAAACGGCTTCCTTTGGCATACCTCTTTGTGAAATGGTTAAGTGGGAGGAAAATAAGCCGCAAGCATTAATTCTTACACCAACTCGAGAACTTGCAGCCCAAGTGAAAGAGGATATAACGAATATTGGTAGATTTAAACGGATCAAAGCTGTTGCTGTATATGGAAAGCAGTCGTTTGCAAAACAGAAGTTAGAACTAAAACAAAAAGCTCATGTAGTAGTTGGTACTCCAGGGCGGGTGCTTGATCATCTTGAAAAAGGTACACTTGTGGTGGGACAGCTGAAATTTCTAATTATTGATGAGGCAGATGAAATGCTAAACATGGGGTTCATTGATCAAGTTGAAGCGATTATTAAGAAACTGCCGGCAGAGCGAACGACTTCCGTTTTTTCAGCTACCTTACCTGATGATATTGAAAATCTCTGCCATAAATATATGAAAAATCCAATCAAGATAAATATCCAGGATAATGGGGTAACTACAGATAAAATTGATCATTCACTTTTAATAGTGGAGCGGGAAGAAAAACTACCCCTTCTTAAAGAAGTAATTACAGTTGAAAATCCAGACAGCTGTATTATTTTTTGCGGAACTCAAGAAGAGGTGAATCATGTTCATACGCAACTGAATCGATTTAAATTCCCCTGTGAAAAATTACATGGAGGTCTAAGCCAAGAAGAGCGGTTTGCAGTTATGAATGATTTTAAAAGAGGGAAATTCCGTTATTTAATCGCTACTGATGTAGCAGCTAGAGGGATTGATATTGAGAATATTACTTTAATAATTAATTATGACATGCCACGTGAAAAAGAAACCTATGTACACCGCACTGGGAGAACAGGGCGGGCTGGTAAAACAGGAAGAGCAATAACGTTAATGGAGTCAAAGGACGAAAAGTATTTACCTGAAATTGAAAAATATTTAGGTTTTGAATTACATAAAATAAATCCGCCTTCAAAGGAAAAAGTCCAGCAGGCAATGTCGGCTTTTAAGGCTAAGATCAATAAAGGACCTATACTAAAAGAAGATAAAAGTGCGAAATTAAACAAAAACATCATGCGGTTATATTTTAATGGTGGCAAGAAAAAGAAGCTTCGGGCTGTAGATTTCGTAGGCACTATTGCAAAAATTGAAGGTATTAGTGTGGATGATATTGGAATTATTACGATCCTCGAAAACGAAACCTTTGTTGAAATATTAAATGGCAAGGGACCACTCGTTTTACAGACAATGAGGACAACAACGATAAAAGGAAAGCTATTAAAAGTTCATATAGCCAAATAAGCGGGACAATAATCTGCCCCGCTTTATTTTGAAACGTAGATGGTAGTTCTGTTTCTTCCATTATGTTTAGATTGATAAAGGGCTGCATCAGCTCTTTTTATGATCATTTCAGGTAGTTGATCTTTCTTGTGGTATGAAGATATTCCTAAAGAGATATTGATAGCTTTTCCAATAGGACTAGGCGTTTCTGATATTTTAGTCCGTAATCGTTCAGCTAGGGCAAAGGCCTCTTCCTCATTTTTTTCTTTAATAATGATTGCGAACTCTTCACCGCCATAGCGATAACATAAATCCTCCCCCCGAGTTACTTCAAGCATAAGTGAAGCAAGAAATCTCAACACATCATCTCCAGCTAAATGACCATGTACATCATTAACTTCTTTAAAATGATCGATATCAGCCATAATTAATGAAAATGGGGTTTTTTGGTCCATTAATTTTTGGATATCTTGATCAAATGCCCTTCGATTGGCAAGTCCGGTCAGACCATCTTGATGAGCTTGTTTCGTTAATACTTGAAAATGCTCTTGAATATGCTTTAACAGCTGACGTACTTCATATATATAGGATCTCATTTCAATCAGACGAATGGATTTAGTGTCTTGCTTAGAAAGAATGGCTTCTTCTGAAAACCTTGCTAACCTATTAATTGGACTTGTAATGTGACTTGAAATAATCCATCCAAGCATTAAAACCAGTAATAAAAGCGGAAGTGATTGAATAATAGTTTTCTTTGTTAAGATGCGAAGCGGATCTTCAATAACAGATGTGGACGTTTGTGCAATGATTCCCCAACCTGTATTTTCCACAAAGGCATAACCAGAAAAATATTCAGTGCCTCTGTTGTTAATAATTTGCGCTGAACCACTTTTCCCCCTCATGATATTTTGGACAAGAGGATGGTCAGCGATGGATTCATTGATTCGACTAGGATCAGGATGATAAATAATCGTCCCTGAACGATCGACAACAAAAACAGAGGACTTGTCCAAAAACTCATGTTGATTTAGTAGTCTTTTAAGAGAATTATTGCTTTCGAGATAAATCGTGCCGTCTACAACACCTTTATAAATTCCTTCGTCATTAAAAATAGGAAAGGAGATTAGCACCATTAAGTTCCCGGTTTGTGCCAAATAAGGATTTGAAATAAATGGTTTTTTCTCTTGTAAAGCCTGCTCCATAAGCTTTGATTTAATTTTCGTCCCAGGCTGTACTCCGCCCTGATTGTTTGGAACCACCTGAGGGCTCATTAATTGAACAATACCGTTTGCATCTGTAGTAAATAGCGAATTATAATAACCACTATTGCCGGCTCTCCAATTATCTAAATCAGTTTGATTGAATTCTTGCTGACCAATAATTTTAGCCAATGTACCAAGATTATGCTGAATATCATCAAGTAAAACATTTGTGTTTATAGAAACTTTCTTGGCATAACGATAATTATTTTCTAGAAGATTTTCAGTTAATGTATTTTTTAAGTCTTGATTTGATAAATACCAGTTTATAAGAGTAGTACTAAAGACAGTAAAAACCACTAATAGACTTATCGCAAAGTTCAGTTTAATTCCTTTTTTAAACATAAACATAATGATCTCCCCCTTTGCGATAAAATGAAGATACTCATCTTAGTATAATTTTACCATATTAGTAAAATTATCATAGTTCTTTTGGCATAAGTTCACTAAATAGCCACGGGGTCGGGTCCTGTGGCTCAGTTTAAATGCAATGGGACAGAGAACCCTGGGACAGAGAACCCGACCCTGTGGCCCGCCCTATATAAAATCGACTTCAACCCATTTGCGTACACTATTGATAAACCACACCTTGGTACATTTCTTTAAATCAGATAATGTTAATGACCTCTCTTGGATTTCCTCTTTATTGATTAATGATTCCCGAAAAGTCCCAGCTAATAAGCCACTGGAAATTGGTGGTGTCCATAGTTGACCACCTAACTCAAGGACAACATTGCCGTTCGTAAATTCCGTTAATTCTTCAGATTCATTCCAGAGAAGAACATCGAAGACATCTGGGAATTTCTTTTGGAATTGAGTATATACATCTCTGTTTGTTGTTTTATGGTACAGGAACGGATTATCTTTTGTTATAGGTTTGTTTGCTAGCTTTACCTTCAGTGGTTCTTTTGGTTGGATGATAGGGCTAGCTTCAATTGCCATCTTTCCACTTTTCGGTAAGAGGAAACGAACCTTCAACCTTCCTACATTATTTTCCTTAGCAAAGTCTTGCAGTGCTTTTTGAACAACCTCTCTATTAAAGGGAAATCCGCCAAAGTATTGAGATGAGTTTTGCAAGCGATTGAGATGTTCTTCTAATAAGAAATACTCTCCGTCTTTTAATAATAAACTTTCAAGCAATTGAAACTCAGGTCGTTCATCCTCAAGGAAACTTGCTTTCTCAAGTATTTCATTATACTCTCCTCGGGTAGTTGAATCCCATGTTACACCACCGCCAACCCCGTAGAATGCATCACCAGACTCTTGATCAATTACAACCGTCCTTATCGGTACATTAAAGATTGCTTCTTTATGCGGTGTTATAAAGCCGATAGCTCCACAATATACTTCGCGTGGAGTTGATTCTAAGTCCTTAATAATCTCCATTGTCCTGATTTTAGGTGCGCCAGTGATGGATCCGCATGGAAAAAGTGCTTTAAAAATATCAATGAGTGTAGTGTTTTCAGATACTTTTGCCGTGATTGTTGATGTCATTTGATGAACGGTTGGGTAATGTTCGATTTCAAAAAGTTTTGAAACATGAACCGAACCAGATTCGGCAATCATTCCTAGGTCATTGCGAAGTAAATCGACAATCATGACATTCTCTGCACGGTTTTTTTCTGAATGATAGAGCCATTTGGCAATCGCTTCATCTTCTGTTATGGAATTCCCGCGCTTAGCAGTACCCTTCATTGGTCGTGTAGTTATCCGATCTTCTTTTAAGTGGAAAAAAAGTTCAGGTGAAGCAGATATTATACTATGTTCGCCTGTATTGATATAAGCGCAATAATTTGAGGCTTGTGCACTTTTTAATTTTTCAAAAAAAGCGATATCGTCTCCTTGAAATTGGGAGGTAAGCCGAATCGTATAATTGACCTGGTATGTATCACCGCTTGCGATAAATTGCTTGATGGCTGAAATCGCAGTCTGGTACTCATCCATACTAATGGAAGGCTGCCATTTCGTGTGATTGTATGTGCCAGAGCTGCTTAATGAAGAATGCTGGGGCTCAGAAAATAACCCAAACCATAAAAGCGGCAAAGAATGTTCTTCACTTACTTTTAATGCTTTGTCAAAGGCTGGCGCACTTTCGTAGGATAGAAATCCAGCAGCATATAATCCATCGTTTACCGCATCTTGAACTAGATATAGGCTAGGTATCACTTCATCTATTGTGCGGGCAACAATGGTTTTTACCGGATTATGAAACGTAAGTGGTTGTATTTTACCGGAAGAATCAACATATTCAAAGGATAAAAGTGGTTCGGAGTTTGTTTTATTCTCTGTTTGCATGTATCTAGTTCCTTTTCAGTTATATTTGTGATTATTGAGGTTTTGTTTCTAATAATAACACATTTGATATCGTACTGGGACAGAGAACCCGACCCTGTGTCCCGTGGCTAAAGTATTTGACAAAATCTAAATAGAATAATAAGCTAAAATAAATTTTCCTAGAGGAAACTTTTTTATCTAAAAACAATATTTTTTCGTATGGTAACAAATCATGTATTTATTCATATAATTCACTACTCACTATTTTTATTATTTTTGAAAGTAAAAATTTTTTTGGATCAAAGTTTCCTTTATGAAATATATTTTTATCAGGGAAAGAAGAGGTGTGTTAAATGGAATCTGTAATTTCTGTGGAAAATTTGCGGGTAAATTATTTTGGAAAAGAAGCCTTAAAAGGTATTAGTTTGACGATACATGCTGGGAAACTAATTGGAATTATCGGTCCGAATGGTGCAGGCAAGTCTACATTTTTAAAAGCTTTATTAAACTTAGTTCATGTTGATCAAGGGGAAATAAAAATAAATGGCCATCCTGCCCGTTCAATGTGTAAAAAAATTGCCTATGTTCCGCAAAGAAATGATATCGATTGGGATTTTCCAATTTGTGTTCTCGATACCGTATTGATAGGTACGTATCCTAATTTGCGCTTGTTCAAACGTCCGAAGAAAAAAGAAAAGGAATGGGCAATGGAGTGCTTGAAGAAGGTCGGTATGGAAGAATATGCGAATAGACAAATTGGAGAACTTTCAGGTGGACAGCAGCAAAGAGTGTTTATAGCGAGGGCACTCGCACAAAGAGCGGATTTTTTCTTCTTAGATGAACCTTTTGTTGGGATTGACATGAAAAGTGAAGAAACCATTATAGCCATCTTAAAAGA
>JAEWMK010000447.1 GCA_023457235.1 Bacillota bacterium | reverse complement strand
TAGATATTCGTGAATGGGATTGCCCTTCTTGTGGTGCCCATCATCAACGGGATATTAATTCAGCGTTCAACCTTAAGCACTATGGAGAACGTTATACTAGAGAAGTAATTCTACCACAAATAGTTGTGGCTTAAATCATGCAAGCGGGTTGCTTGGAGCCCAAACAGTACCTCTAGCGTGGTTTGAAGGGCAAGACACTAGTCTTGTTGTCCGCTGTAAATTCTAAAGGTCGTAAGATCTTACAAGCCTGTGACTTTAGTCATGGGTTGTTGACTCAGTGGGTGTTAGATGAGACGGATCCATTTCCGAACGGTTTTACAGTTGGGGATATTTGGTAAATATTTTGAATTATGAAATATCTATAATATGAAAGTGGCTCCATTCATTTGGAAATTAATTTAAAAGATAGCACAATTAATTCAGTAAGGAGAGAAATTAACAATCCTATCTTTTTTTGCTGTTTTCTCTCCACTAACCGAACTAGTTCAAGTGAGCGATATTTTTAGTTCGCCTTTTTTCTGGAGCTTCTTATATGCTGCAGAGCCTTTTCCATAGTTTGCATATTCTTTTCAGTGATCTCTTGTTTCCTTGGGATTGATGGATAAAGATTGTCAGGGTCCTCCCAAGTAGGAATCAATTTCACCGGCGATTTTGGTTGCCATTTCTCAAGCCATTCTGTTGGCAATGCACCTCGCGCAATTTCATCTTGTTTTTCTAACATTTCCAACCAGATTAAAGACCATGCTCTTGGTACGACTCGCCAATGATCATAACCGCCGCCACCAACTGCAATCCATCTGCCATCGCAATACTCATGCGCCAACTGATGGGCGAGCTTTGGTATTTCTCGGTATACTCTCATCGTAGTAGATAAGTGGGTTAAAGGGTCCAAAACATGTGAATCAACACCATTTTGTGATATGATTACATCTGGTTTGAAAAATTCCGTCACTTCACGGATAGCGGTTACAAAACATTCGAGAAAGGATTCATCCTCTGTAAATGCATCAACCGGAATATTAAAAGACGTTCCATAGCCTTGTCCTTGTCCTTTTTCAGATACATTTCCAGTACCCGGGAAAAGGTATCGGCCGGTCTCGTGGATAGAAAAGGTACAAACATTTGGATCATCATAAAATGACCATTGAACCCCGTCGCCATGATGGGCATCCGTATCAATATATAAAACTTTGACTCCATATTTTTGTTGCATATATTTGATGGCAATCGCACTGTCGTTATAGATGCAAAAGCCTGAAGCCTTACCACGAAATCCATGATGTAATCCGCCGCCTAAACTTAAGGCATGGTCAGCCTTTCCTTCCATTACTAAATCTACTGCTGTAAGCGTCCCACCTACTAATAAAGCACTTGCTCCATGCATGTTCGGGAATATCGGAACGTCTTCTGTACCGAGACCGTAATTATTTGCAACGTCTTCAGACAATTCACCGTAACCGGCTTTTTTAACCGCTTCAATATAATTGGGGTCATGAATAAGACCAATTTCTTCATCAGTTGCAATTCTTGGTGGAATGATATGTGAATCTTTAAGCGCACCAGACATTTTTAATAAATCCGTTGTTAGCTCCACTCTTCTTTGGTTGAAGGGATGGCTTTCATTGAATTTATAGCTTTGGAAGTCATTGGAGTATACATAGTAAATGCTTTTGCTCATGATGTTACACCTGGTAGATTTGGCCATAATACCGTATAACCGCGTTTATTTAATTCAGCTATAGCTTTCATTGGATTCATAGTCTGGACTCTAAACAATAAAATTTTACTACCGTCATCTTTTTTATCAGGGTAAACTAATACGCTAATGATATTCACATTATTTTCACTAAATACTTGGGCTGCTTCAGAAAGTTGTCCAAGTTTATTTTTTACTTTTATTTCTATTAATGAACTTGGTTGATCGGCGCCCATCAGCTTAACAAGGGTATGTAACATATCAGTTTCGGTGATAATTCCAACTAATTTCCCTTCCGTTACGATCGGTAAACAACCGATCTTATGCTCATAAAACATAGCTGATACTTCCTCAACAAAGTCCAGTGGATGACCTGTAATAACATTTTCAGTCATAATTGAAGCGACTGGCTTTTGAAGATCATCCAAATGTTCTTCAGCATGAAAAATCGATGGGCTTACATCTCTTATATCACGGTCTGTTACAATTCCGACAACAAATTCATTTTCATCAATGATGGGGATGTGGCGGATCCGATTGGAATGCATAAGTTCAATTGCTTTTCCGATTGTTTCATGGGGTTTCAACGAAATAACAAGTGGGTTCATAATTTCTTCAATAATCACGAAAATTGCCTCCCTTAATTAGATTAATAAATTAATAGAAATATCGGTTCATGAATCTAAGATGATCAAACTCTTGGATTGAATCTTGTGAAACTCTTGAACCAATTCGCGCCATCAAACAGTTGGCAGGATGGGAGCTTATCTCAGGGTCGTCTGTCGCATACCAAATAAGTCCACCGGCATTCATCATTTTTTCCATTGCTTTTCGATACTCCCAAACGTTTAAGCCGGTACCTTTTAGGTCCCAATGCCAATAATATTCAGTCGTAATAATAATATAATCTTCCATTTGGTCATCCATCATGGAAACTTTTAATAAGTTTTTTCCGACACCTTTCGCGCGGAATTGCGGAATTATTTCAATCGCCCCTAATTCTATTAGGTTATCCATTTTCCCTTCAGACCATCTTTCCAATGGATCAGGGTATACGAAAGTAACATAGCCTACTATCATACTATTCTGTCTTGCAATTAATATTCTACCTTCTGGCAAACTAGCAATTTCAACAATTGCTTTATGCTGCTCCTCTGGTTGTCTAAAGGCCACTAAATCTTTGTGGAATTCGTAATTTTCCAAAAGTTGCGGTTCTACTGGTCCTTCTATAATAAGAGGACCATGATCTGTCATCATCTCTTTTGAATAATAAGTTTTGTTGTGCTCCAATCGGGACACCGCCTTGTTTTATTTATTCTACTTTAAAATGATAAAACCTTTTAGATAAATCCTTTTAATAGAAAAAAAGTAATATTTTTGTTCTTACCCTATTATACATGAAACTAGGGGATGGTGATAAATGTTGGTGTATTTTGTCGGATTTTGTTCATGATATTATAAGTTTTTTTAAAAAAATTTAACTTAACGATTGAAAGTTCTGAAAATTGGTATTATAATGGAATCATTCCACAGAAAAATAAAGGGGGAGATTTAATGAAAGTGGAAACGCTTTCTGCGGTTCAAGGGGACTATAATTTAAAAGATTACAACGAGGTATATGCTAACTTTGATTGGAAAGAAGTAGAAAAGAATTTTTCATGGTATGAAACTGGACGAGTTAATATCGCTTATGAAGCAATTGACCGTCATGCGCTTGGTGGAAAAGGGGACAAGATCGCACTTCATTATCGTGATGCAGACAGAAACGAACAATACTCGTTCAAAGAAATGATGGAGCGCACAAATCAAGCTGGCAATGTTCTAAAAACTGCAGCTAATGTTGCAAAAGGTGATCGTGTATTCGTATTTATGCCACGTTCTCCAGAGCTATATTTTGTTGTATTGGGAGCACTGAAACTAGGCGCTATTGTTGGCCCATTATTTGAAGCGTTCATGGAGGGAGCGGTACGTGACCGCCTTGAAGATAGCGGCGCTAAAGTAATTGTAACTACACCACAATTACTAAACCGCATACCGGTAGGTGAATTACCACTTCTTGAAAAGGTCGTTGTTGTGGGGGACAACGTTACTGAAGATGGTAAATTCGTAGATTTCAAGGCTCGTTTTGCTGAAGCTAGTAATGAGTTGGAAATAGAGTGGGTAGATCGAGAGGATGGTAGTTTATTACACTATACATCTGGTTCTACTGGAAAGCCTAAAGGTGTACTACATGTACACAATGCTATGATCCAACAATATCAAACTGCTAAATGGGTACTAGATTTAAAAGAAGATGATGTTTATTGGTGCACAGCAGATCCAGGTTGGGTAACAGGAACATCTTATGGAATATTCGGTCCATGGTTAAATGGTGTCACAAACGTTATCGTAGGTGGACGTTTTAAACCGGAAACTTGGTATCATACATTAGAAGACTTAAAGGATACAGTCTGGTACAGTGCACCAACTGCATTCCGTATGTTGATGGGCGCTGGCGACGAAGTAATTAAACAATATGACTTATCTGCCCTTCGTCATGTTCTTAGTGTTGGTGAACCACTAAATCCAGAAGTTGTTCGTTGGGGACATAAAGTATTTGGATTACGGATTCACGATAACTGGTGGATGACTGAAACGGGCGCACAATTAATCTCGAATTACCCATCCATGGAAATTAGACCTGGTTCAATGGGTAAGCCAATTCCAGGCGTAGTAGCTGCTATTGTAGACGACCAAGGTAATGAGTTGCCTCCACTTCGCATGGGTAACTTAGCAATCAAAAAAGGCTGGCCGTCAATGATGAGACAAATCTGGAATAATCCAGAAAAATATGAGTCTTACTTCCTACCAAATGATTGGTATGTATCTGGTGACTCTGCTTATATGGATGAAGATGGATATTTCTGGTTCCAAGGCCGCGTCGATGATGTTATCATGACAGCTGGTGAGCGCGTAGGTCCATTTGAAGTAGAAAGTAAACTTGTTGAACATCCAGCTATTGCAGAAGCTGGTGTTATCGGTAAGCCAGATCCAGTTCGTGGAGAAATTATTAAAGCGTTTATTGCTTTACGTGATGGCTATGAGCAGACTGATGAATTAAAAGAAGAAATTCGTGCATTTGTTAAGACTGGTTTAGCAGCACACGCAGCTCCTCGTGAAATCGAGTTCCGTGATAAGCTTCCAAAGACACGAAGCGGTAAAATTATGAGACGTGTACTAAAAGCATGGGAGTTAGACTTACCAACAGGTGACCTATCAACTATGGAAGATTAATAATGAAAAATGGGCTGCCTAACTTTTTAGGCAGCCTATTTGTGTATCTTGAAACTTCAATCTTTAGAAATAGCTAAATCACCAACTGGAAGCTTTTCCCCATCTTTGTGAGTTGGTTTGCGAAGATTAAATAGTGATTTCACGCAAACATATAGAATTCCAACAACCCCTAAAAGAAATATGACGTCTGGAATTGCACGTATTGTTAATAA
>JAEWMK010000446.1 GCA_023457235.1 Bacillota bacterium | reverse complement strand
GTGTGTTTTTGAAAATATTTTAGAGGTTTGTATGGCTTTTTATAGTTTTGTATATTTATTTATATTTTTTTGAAACTGTTTCAACCTCATTTTTAGAAAAGTAATGTAAGAAACAAGAGAACCATCTCTTGCTTCCTACACATATGTCAAACGTTCATTATTTTTGTATACTTCATCTATCGTTGCCCCGCCTAAACATTCATCACCATTATAAAAAACAACAGATTGTCCAGGTGTAATGGCTCTGACCGGTTCAGCAAAAATTACTTTAACTTTATTTCCTTCCATGATCTCGACTGTTACCGGGATATCCGGCTGACGGTAGCGGAATTTAGCCGTACAAGTAAATGGTTCAGTTGGTTTTCGATCGCTCACCCAGCTTCCATTAACTGCGATGAGGGAATCGGAATAGAGGGCATCGTTATGAAAGCCTTGTCCAACATATAGAACGTTTTCCTTTAAGTTTTTACCGATCGCAAACCACGGTTCCCCGGAGCCGCCAATACCTAAGCCATGCCTTTGCCCAATTGTATGATACATTAGACCTTGATGAGTGCCTTTAACTTCACCATCTAATGTTGTCATTTTCCCAGACTGTGCCGGTAAGTAATTACTTAAAAATTCTTTGAAATTACGTTCACCAATAAAACAAATTCCAGTGCTATCCTTTTTAGTAGCTGTTGCTAATCCTGCTTCTGCAGCAATTTTGCGGACTTCGGATTTTGGCAGATGCCCTAATGGAAACATAACTTTAGAGAGCTGTTCTTGTCCTAATTGATTTAGAAAGTAGGTTTGATCTTTATTGTCATCCACGCCGCGGAGCATTTTATATTCGCCATCACGGTATTCAACCTGTGCATAGTGACCTGTTGCTAAATAGTCTGCACCTAATGTAAGGGCATGCTCAAGAAAGGCTTTAAATTTAATTTCTTTGTTGCACATTACGTCCGGATTTGGGGTACGCCCAGCTTTATATTCATCTAAAAAATACGTAAACACCTTATCCCAGTACTGCTTTTCAAAATTCACAGCATAATAGGGGATGTCAATTTGATTACAGACGCGAATGACATCATTAAAGTCTTCAGTAGCCGTACAAACACCATTTTCATCAGTGTCATCCCAGTTTTTCATAAAAATACCAATTACATCATAACCTTGTTGCTTCAATAGCAATGCTGCAACAGATGAATCAACACCACCGGACATGCCGACGACAACTCTTGTTTCAGCTGGAGTTTTTGGATTGTTCAACATAGTCACCTCCGATTCTTTTAACGTTCTGTTATCTTTTTCACGATTTTCGTGATACTTAATGCCGCTTCTTCAATTTCGTCTAACGTATTACCGTAACCAAAACTAAATCGAATTGAATTAGTAGTTCTGCTTGATTTATTCCCAAACATAGCGACAAGGACATGGGAAGGATCAATCGAACCAGCTGTACAAGCAGACCCGCTGGAGGCAGCAATACCTTCTAGATCAAGATTTACTAGCATTGATTCAACATTGGTTCCGGGAAATGAAATATTTAAGACATGGGGTAGTAGGGACTTTGCACCTTCTCCATTGATTTTAAACTGAATGTTTTCTTGTTCGAAAATAGAAGTCATACGCTGTTTAAATTGTTCGTATTTCTCGATTTTTCCCTGTAGCCCATCGTGGGCAATACGCACAGCCTCTTTAAAGCCTGCAATTCCAGCCACATTTTCTGTACCAGCACGGCGTTTCCGTTCCTGCTCCCCGCCATATTGGCGCGGAACAAATTTTACCCCATTTTTTGCATATAAAAATCCAATCCCTTTTGGACCATTTATTTTATGAGCAGATACTGACATTAAATCTAAATGCAAATCTTTAACGTCAATAGGTTGTGTGCCATATGCTTGCACTGCATCCGAATGAAACAAAATCGTTGAGTCGGATAGCAGCTCACCAATTTCCTTTATTGGCTGAATCGTTCCAACCTCATTATTGCCATACATGATAGATACTAATATCGTAGACTCTTTAATCGCCGCTTTTAATGCTTCTATACTTATTTCCCCGTATTCATTTACTGGCAAATAGGTAATCTCAAAGCCTTCTTTTTCTAGCTGTTTGCAAGTGTGTAAAATAGCATGATGTTCAATCGAAGTCGTTATGATGTGATTTCCTTTTTCTTTATTCGCCATAGCGACCCCAAATAACGCAGTATTATCGGCTTCAGTACCGCCGCTTGTAAAAATGATTTCATTCTCCGCAGCGTTAATGGATTTAGCAATAAAGGCTCGTGTCTCATCAATGACATGGCGCGCTTGTCTTCCGTAAGAATGAATACTTGAGGGGTTCCCAAAAGTATTTACCATACACTCCATCATCACCTGAGCCACCTCAGGGTGAGCTGGTGTTGTCGCTGAATGGTCTAAGTAAATCGGTCTTTGCATAATTTCACCTACTTTTTAAATGTAGAACATATAAGCATCTTGAGCATTGTCGCCTTCATAATCTGCAAGATATTGAAGAGTCGTTGTATCTAATACCTCTTTCACCGCATCTCTTATTTTTATCCATAATTCACGCTTTGCAGGCTCTTCGTCCTCCAAAACTTCAACAGGACTAATCGGTCCCTCCAGAACGCGAATAATATCACCTGCTGTAATATTTTCAGCATCCCTTGCTAAAATATAACCACCATATGCTCCACGGATACTTTTTACTAAACCAGCATTACGTAAAGGGGCAATTAATTGCTCCAGATAATGTTCTGATAAATCATGATCTTTTGCGATATTTTTAAGAGGAATAGGACCCTCACCTTGTTTTTTCGCCAACGCTATCATGATTGTCAGTCCGTAACGACCTTTTGTAGAAATTTTCACAGTTTTCACCTCTATATTTTTTACGACAAATTCCGACGCATCCTAATCATCGTCATTATATCATGAAATGATTAAAAGTGCCTTTGGAGTCTTAACATAATCAAATGCGCCTTGGCGTATTTGTGCCCAGATTTTTTCGAGCTTGTTCGAAAAACTACCTTTAAAAATCTGAGGCATCCGCCGGAGGCTTTAACTTTATTCAGCGGGTTTTTTACCCCCACTGAATTTAAAAACTAATTTGCATTCATCTCACCAATATGGAAGTAGAGAACTTCTGCTGAATAAAGTTACAAGCTATTGCTTGGTACACGGGCTTCCATGACTTCAATCGGTTTCTTCAACAAATAATTAGTCATTTTTTGACATTGTGGCAGAGCAAATCCACATATATGTCCGATTGATAAACTGAGGATAACCGTTCCAATGCCGACCGGACCACCTAACATCCAACCAATCGCTAAAACTGAAACCTCCATTATTAGTCGAATCCATTGTACCTTTATTCCTGTCTTTTGCATGAGGGCTAACATCAGACTATCCCTTGGACCAGTCCCAACA
>JAEWMK010000445.1 GCA_023457235.1 Bacillota bacterium | reverse complement strand
GTACTGACTGATAGAAAGGTAGCTATCATTGGCAATAGTATGAAACGAGTGATCGAAATATCGATGGAACTTGGATATATCGATATTCCAGAAAAATTAATGATACCGATTTCAGAAATTGAAAAATGGAATGGTCATCGTGTTCTCATCTTGACTACCGGTGTTCAGGGAGAACCTTTAGAGGCCTTGGCAAGAATGGCAGGTAAATCACATAATAAGACCTCCATTAAACAAGGCGATACTGTAATTATTGCAGCCTCAACGATACCAGGCCATGAAAAGTTGGTTTCAACTACGATAGACTTGCTTTTTAGGGCAGGAGCTAATGTTATTTACGGGCAAAGAAAAATAAATGTCTCCGGTCACGCCAGTCAAGAAGAATTAAAAATGATGATCAGTGTCATGAATCCGATGTTTTTTATCCCGATCCAAGGGGAATATAAAATGCAACGTGCCCATGCTAAGATTGCTGAATCTACAGGGATGGATTCAGACCAAATCTTTTTAATGGAAAATGGAGATATTTTTGAGTATAAAAATGATCAAGCACGGATAGCAGGAAAAATTCCAGCTGGCAATGTGTTAATAGATGGCCTTGGGATTGGTGATGTTGGTAATATTGTGTTAAGAGACCGACGACTATTATCTCAGGATGGCATATTAATCGTTGTCGTTACTCTATCAAAAGAAAAGAATCAAATTATTTCTGGACCTGAAATCATTTCAAGAGGATTTGTTTATGTTAGAGAATCCGAAGAATTATTTGATAAATCAAATGAAATCGTGCAGCAGATCATTATGAAATGCATGAAAGATCGTACAATCGATTGGTCAACATTAAAAACAAGTATACGAGAATCGCTTAGTCACTTTTTATTCGAAAAAACAAAAAGAAGACCAATGATTTTACCGATTATTATGGAAATCTAGAAAAGCGAGAGCGCCCGTTCAGCGACGTATAAACTGGAGCGCATCGACTGAGATAAAGGAAACACGACGAAAGAATTGAGTCGATGTTGACTTATCGTAGGGAGATGAGTGAAGTTTACTAGTCGCTGGGCGTTGTAGCTAGACAATGATACATGAAACTCATTAGAACTGGCCACTATTTGGTCAGTTCTTTTCTTTTATAGAATTAAATACTCTCTTAGGATTCATACTATAGATACTTTGATTTAATGAAAGGAGTTCCATTATGGCAAATTACGAAAACAAACCGTCCATGGAGCAAAGTGATTCTGATCAAGAACAAAAAGATGTTAAAGATTCTTTAGTAGATAAAATTCAACAATTAGGCCAAACAAATGTACCGCAAATGGGGCAGGAATCAAATATACATTGCTTAACAATTATCGGACAAATTGAAGGACATATGCAATTACCACCGCAAAATAAAACGACTAAGTATGAACATTTAATTCCACAAATCGTAGCCATTGAGCAGAATCCGAAAATTGAAGGGTTATTGCTAATATTGAATACGGTCGGTGGCGATGTCGAAGCAGGTCTTGCCATTTCTGAGATGATTGCATCATTATCGAAGCCAACCGTGTCAATTGTACTGGGCGGCGGTCATTCAATTGGGGTTCCAATTGCGGTAAGTGCTGATTATTCGTTTATTGCTGAAACGGCCACAATGACCATCCACCCTGTTCGTCTAACAGGACTTGTCATTGGGGTCCCACAAACGTTTGAATACTTAGATAAGATGCAAGATAGAGTCGTCTCTTTAGTTACAGCGCATTCTAAAATAACGGAAGATCGTTTTAAGGAATTAATGCTGTCAAAAGGAAATCTAACCCGTGATATTGGTACAAATGTTGTGGGAAAGGATGCAGTAAAATACGGTCTTATTAATGAAGTTGGAGGGGTTGGCAAGGCATTAGCAAAATTAAACCAACTGATTGAGGAAAAGCGTATGGTTACTCCGGCAGCTGAAGGGGAGATCCTGCAATGATCATGTATACGACAATGCCGCATGAATTAATTTTTCAAGAAAATCTTGATGCCTACTCTAAACAGTCAATCATAACTGTCAATGGTTTATCATTAGTAGTGGAACCAATTTCTAATGAAGAGTGCCGAGTTGTCCAAGTTTTAAGCACAAATCCATACGATTATTTAAATAATGCTTACTCACCAGGATCAATTATAATGTTGAAGCCACAAATATAGGACGATTTTATTAACATTATGGTATAATAAATAAAAACGAACGAAGCAGCCTTTTACTCGGCTGCTTTCCTTTTTTACACTTTTAGATCAAGGTGATTGATATGGCAAAATCTAAGAAAAAAAGATCCGAAAAAAGAGCATTAGACTGGAAGAGGACCCTGACATATGAACTTGGAGGTCTCGTCCTTCTTGCAATATCGATTATCGCTCTTGCTAATATTGGCGGTTTTGTTGGACGAGCATTAATTGAGTTATCCCGTTTCTTTTTTGGTGAATGGTATAGCCTATTATTAGGAGGACTCTTATTTCTCTCGGTTTATTTTATTATTAAACGAAAATGGCCTCATTTCACTACAAGTAGATGGGCTGGGGCTTATATTATTACTGCCGCTCTTTTGCTATATTCACATGTAGAAACTTTTGCGGAAATAAATAATCAAGCACCCTTAGGGAATCCCTCCATTCTGAAAAACACCTGGAGTCAATTTTGGGGTGAGGTCAAAGGCGGTTCTCCGCTCGTCCTAGGAGGAGGAATGATCGGAGCTATTCTTTTTGCAATATCCTATTTCCTTTTTGGTGCGATTGGCACTAAAATTATAGTTCTATTCCTTTTGCTTATCGGGATTATTCTAATAACAGGAATTTCAATCCACGATATTTTAACAACAGCCGGCCAAAGGTTATTTCAATTTATTAAAAATCAGTTTATTGGTTTTGTCGCTGATGTAAAAGGTAAACTTTCAAGCAGAAGAAAAAAACAGAAGAGTAAGGAAAGCCGAAAAACTAAAGCAAAGACTGTAGAAGAAGAAATTGAAATTGAAGAAGGAAAAACCGAAACGCTTATTTTAGATCATGGCTACCATGAAGAGGTAGCACCGATTATTTCTGATTTTAATGAAGTTGCAAGTAATGATACTTCTGCTAATCTTCACCAGGAAGAGACTGAACACCAGCAATCAAATACCAAAAAAGAAGCAGACGAGCACGAAGACGGAACGGATGCGACGGTACCAATGACTTTTACGGAAATTGCCAATGAAGCTTATCAATTGCCGACAAATGAGCTATTAAAAAAGCCAATACATAATAGTCAAAACCAAGAGAAAAAATTAATTTCAATCAATGCTCAGAAGTTGGAGAAAACCTTTGAAAGCTTTGGTGTAAAGGCAAGGGTGAGGAAAGTTCATTTAGGACCGGCAGTTACTAAGTATGAAGTTCATCCTGATGTTGGCGTAAAAGTTAGTAAGATCGTAAGTCTAAGTGATGATTTAGCCTTGGCCTTGGCCGCTAAAGATATTAGGATTGAGGCTCCCATTCCCGGTAAATCTGCGATCGGAATTGAGGTTCCAAACCAGGAGATTGCAATGGTGTCGTTACGGGAGGTTTTAGAATCAAAAAATAATAATCCAAATGCGAAGTTAATGGTTGGACTTGGACGTGATATATCAGGGGAAGCGATTTTAACTGAACTAAATAAAATGCCACATCTTCTTGTTGCGGGTGCAACCGGAAGCGGGAAAAGTGTGTGTGTGAATGGAATTATTATTAGTATTCTCATGAGGGCCAAGCCACATGAAGTCAAACTAATGATGATTGACCCAAAGATGGTGGAACTGAATATGTATAATGGAATACCCCATTTATTAACACCGGTTGTCACAGACCCGAAGAAAGCATCACAAGCCTTAAAAAAGGTTGTTTCGGAAATGGAACGACGCTATGAATTGTTTTCACATACTGGTACACGAAATATTGAAGGGTATAATGATCATATTAGAATCCACAACCAGGAGACAGGCGAAAAGCAGCCTGAGCTGCCATTTATTGTCGTGATTGTCGATGAGCTTGCTGATTTAATGATGGTAGCTTCAAGTGATGTTGAAGATGCGATTACAAGGCTTGCGCAAATGGCACGAGCGGCTGGCATTCATTTAATTATTGCAACACAGCGCCCATCTGTAGATGTTATCACTGGTGTTATTAAGGCGAATATTCCATCAAGAATTGCATTTAGTGTGTCCTCTTCGGTTGATTCAAGAACGATCATTGACATGGGCGGTGCCGAAAAACTTTTAGGTCGAGGCGATATGTTATTTTTACCTGTTGGTGCTTCAAAGCCCGTTCGTGTCCAAGGTGCCTTTGTTTCCGACTCAGAAGTGGAGGAAGTTGTGGATTATGTCATTTCTCAACAAAAGGCACAGTATCATGAAGAAATGATGCCTACTGAGGAAGCGGAAGTCCACGTCGAGGTTGATGATGATTTATTTGATGATGCAGTAGAATTAATAACAGAAATGCAAACTGCTTCAGTATCGATGCTGCAAAGACGGTTTAGAATTGGCTATACAAGGGCAGCGAGGCTCATCGATGCTATGGAAGCTAAAGGAATAGTTGGACCATATGAGGGCAGTAAGCCGCGGGCTGTATTGGTGGCAAAAATTAAAGATGAAGTATCAAATCAGTAAAGAGTGGACGTCATGTTCACTCTTCTTTTTTTGTGGTATAGTTAACAATACAGGTCAGAGGTCTGATGTCTCATTAATTATTTTGGAGGAAGCAATGAATATTAAACCGGATACTAGGCATCTTTATTTACAGGTAGTCGATAAAATTAAACATGATATAGATAGTGGACTTTATAAAGAGGATGAGAAGCTTCCGCCGGAATTTGAATTGGCAAAACAGTTGGGTATTAGCCGGGCAACCTTAAGAGAGGCATTACGTGTGTTGGAAGAGGAAAATGTCATCATTCGTAGACATGGAGTAGGGACATTTATCAATCCGAAGCCGCTTTTTACATCAGGCATTGAGGAATTATTTAGCGTAACAGATATGATAAACCGGGCTGGTAAAAAACCAGGGACCATCTTCGTATCCTCCACATCTAGACAAGCAACAGCAGACGATGTGAGTAAATTTAATTGTTCCTATGACGAGGAAATTGTTGTCATTGAACGTGTTAGAACTTCTGATGATGAGCCTGTAGTCTATTGTATTGATCAAATTCCAGGTTCCATTTTACCGAAAAATTACACTCATGAATTGGGTTCTATTTTTGAATTATTTGAAAGAGAAGTAGGCTGTCATATTACGTATGCAGTCACAAATATTGAGCCTTTAGGATTTTCTGAGAAAATTTCACCCATCCTTCATTGTGAAGTAGATGCCTCTTTATTAGTGATGAAACAAATGCATTTCGATCAAAATGATCGGCCGACATTTTATTCTTGCAATTTTTTTAGAGCGGATAAATTTAGTTTCCATGTATTAAGAAAAAGAGCGTAATAATTACATAATTCTTGTGCAAAATAAGAACGAAAATCTATTAAAGGGAGGACTCAACTTGGCTAGAAAAAAAGCTGGTCTTTTGATTTCCGTTCTATTTGCAGCAAGTACGATCCTCGGTGGTTGTGGAACTGCCGATAAAGAAAAAGACAATAATGAAAATGCAGGTGGAGAAGCACCCGCCGAAGAGGAAAAAGGATTTAGTCTAGCAATGGTAACTGATATGGGTGGGATTGATGATAAATCATTCAACCAGTTAACTTGGGAAGGGATCAAGGAATTTGCTAAGGAAAATGATCTGAAAGAAGGCGAAGGCGGCTATACATATCTACAGTCTACTAGTGATGCAGACTATGCCCCGAACTTAAATAAGCTAGTAAGAAGTGGCTACAAGTTAGTGTTTGGTGTAGGTTATTTAGTGACGGATGCGATTTCGGAAATTGCCGACCAAAAGCCTGACTCTCAATTTGCAATCATTGATAGTGTGGTTGAAAAGCCCAATGTGGCCAGTCTCACCTTTAAAGAGCATGAAGGCTCCTTTTTAACTGGTGTGGTTGCGGGTTTAACAACGAAAACGAATAAAATTGGATTTGTCGGCGGTGTTGAGTCGCCACTAATCGAGAAGTTCGAAAGTGGTTTTAGAGCAGGTGTTAAAGCTGCTAATCCTAATGCAACGGTTGAAGTTCAGTATGCTGGATCGTTCACTAAAGCCGATTCCGGTAAGCAAATAGCTGCAAGTATGTATGCTTCTGGAATTGACATCATTTATCATGCTTCAGGTGGAACTGGAAATGGTATATTCTCTGAAGCAAAAGATTTAAAAACAAAAGATCCTAACCGTGAATTATGGGTGATTGGCGTCGACAAAGACCAGGCACTTGAACATGGAAATGAGGTTACTCTTACTTCTATGGTGAAGAGGGTCGATACCGCTGTTCAGGACCTTGCGAAACGTACAATGGAAGGAAATTTCCCTGGTGGAGAGGTTCTTGAATATGGACTTGATGTCGATGGTGTTGGCATTGCCGATTCCAAAGAAAATCTATCAGATGAAGTGCTGAATGCTGTTGATGATTGGAAACAAAAAATTATCAACGGGGATATTAAAGTACCACACACTCGTGCGGAGTACGATAAATTTGAAGTATGATGATAATCGGAAAATAGGAAGCGCCTAATGGATACTAGGCGCTTTATCTCTTTCGATTAACTTTATTCCTCGAATAAAGTTAAAGCCTCCGGCGGATGCCTCGGATTTTCAAATGTAGTTTTTCGAGCAAGCTCGAAAAAATCCGGGCACAAATACGCCAAGGCGTATTTGATTACACAGTACTTTTAAGAGGAGTGAGGTACTTGAGTGAATATGTAATCGAAATGCTAAATATCCGTAAAGAATTCGGTGGCTTTGTGGCCAATGATAATATTACATTACAGTTGAAACAGGGAGAAATTCATGCACTTTTGGGTGAAAATGGCGCGGGAAAATCAACGCTAATGAATGTCTTATTTGGATTATACCAGCCAGATGGCGGGGAGATCCGTGTTCAAGGTGAAAAAGTTGGCATATCGAATCCGAATATTGCCAATGACCTTGGAATCGGTATGGTGCATCAGCATTTTATGCTTATCGATATCTTTACTGTAACTGAAAATATTATATTGGGGAGTGAACCAACAAAGGCTGGCAAAATTAATATAAAAAAGGCAGAAGAGGAAGTTAGAGCTTTATCTGAGAGGTATGGGCTCTCTGTAAATCCATCCGCAAAAATAGCTGATATTTCGGTTGGTATGCAGCAGCGGGTCGAAATATTGAAGACCCTTTACCGTGGAGCAGAAATATTGATCTTTGATGAACCTACGGCCGTTTTGACACCGCAGGAAATAAAAGAGTTAATTCAGATTCTGCGGAACTTAATCAATGAAGGAAAATCGATCATTTTAATTACCCATAAACTAAAAGAAATTATGGAAGTATGTGATCGGGTTACGGTTATTAGAAAGGGTAAAGGGATTAAAACAGTAAATGTTGCCGAAACGAATCCGAACGATTTAGCTGCCTTAATGGTAGGGCGTGAGGTTACTTTTAAGATAGAGAAGACATCCGCAACTCCCGGAAAAGAAGTATTAATCATTGAAGATCTAGTTGTCAAAGACTCTAGAAATGTAACAGCTGTTGATCACTTGAATTTAACCGTACACGCAGGTGAAATATTGGGGATTGCCGGTGTCGATGGCAACGGGCAAACTGAATTATTGGAAGCGATTACAGGGCTCGCGAAGGCTGATGCTGGAATCATCACCTTAAATGAAAAAAATATCACAAACCTTCCACCAAGAAAAATAACCGAAACAGGGCTGGCACATATTCCGCAAGATAGACACAAACATGGTCTTGTTTTAGATTATCCAATTGGTATGAATATGGTATTGCAAACGTATTATAAACGGCCTTTTTCGAATAATGGCATCTTAAAATTTGATGTAATAAGCCAAAAGGCTCGGCAGCTTATCGAAGAGTTTGATGTCAGAACCCCTGATGAATATACATTGGCCAGGGCGTTATCGGGAGGAAATCAACAAAAGGCGATTATTGCTCGCGAAGTTGACCGTAATCCAGAATTATTAATTGCTGCACAACCAACACGTGGTCTCGATGTAGGTGCGATCGAATTTATTCACAGACGGTTAATTGAGCAACGAGATCATGGCAAGGCCGTCCTATTAATTTCTTTTGAGCTTGATGAAATTATGAATGTAAGCGACCGGATTGCTGTTATCTATGAAGGTAAAATCGTCGCCACTGTGGACCCGAAAGAAACAACAGAACAAGAACTAGGTTTACTGATGGCTGGTAGTAAAGGCAAGGAAGAAGGTGTTTCTTCATGAATAATCACGTAACAAATGTACTTGTACCGGTTCTAGCTGTTTTATTAGGAATTATTGTCGGAGCCATTGTTATGCTTGTTAGTGGGTTTAACCCCGTTAGTGGTTATAGTGCTTTAATTGCAGGTGCATTTGGTGATCGTTATTACATTGGTGAAACGATTAGACAAGTAACTCCATATATTTTGGCAGGTCTTGCAGTAGCCTTTGCTTTTCGTACAGGCTTATTTAACATCGGGGTGGAAGGACAGTTAATCGTAGGTTGGCTTGCCGCAGTTTGGGTTGGGGTAGGGTTAGAAGCGCCGAAAATGATCCATTTACCCTTAGCTATCCTTGCCGCAGCCCTTGCAGGTGCATTATGGGGATTTATTCCTGGTTTTTTAAAAGCAAGGTTTAAGGTTCATGAAGTAATTGTGACAATTATGATGAATTACATTGCCTTATATGTAGTAAACGCCATTATTCGCTCTGTTTTATCTGATCAGGGATATAAATCTGAGAAAATATTTGCTTCAGCATCATTAAGGTCGCCATTTTTACAGGGACTTACAGATTATTCTACCATGCACTATGGTATTCTTGTTGCGATTTTAACGGCTCTCATAATGTGGTTTTTGCTCGAAAAAACGACAAAAGGCTTTGAATTAAAGGCAGTTGGCTTTAATCAACATGCCTCACAGTATGCTGGTATGAATGTTAGTCAAAACATTATTTTATCAATGGTGATTTCTGGGGCATTTGCAGGTGTTGCAGGTGCAATGGAAGGGTTAGGAACCTTCGAAAATATTTCTGTTAAATCTGGCTTTACAGGCGTTGGCTTTGATGGGATTGCCGTTGCTTTACTAGGTGGGAATACAGCCTTTGGCGTTATTTTAGCTGCAATCCTTTTTGGAGCACTTTCTGTGGGAGCATTAGAAATGCCTTCGGCTGCTGGCGTGCCTATTGAATTAGTGGATATTGTCATCGCCTTGATTATTTTCTTTGTAGCATCAAGCTACTTAATTCGTCTCGTACTGACTCGCTTGAAGAAGGAGGGAAAGTAAATGAGTTTGATGGATATATTAGCAATCATCATCCCTTCTGCTCTTTTCTTTTCTGCTCCGCTTATTTTTACTGCCCTAGGTGGAGTATTTAGTGAACGGTCAGGTATTGTCAATATTGGGCTAGAAGGCTTAATGGTCGTTGGAGCCTTTACAGGCATTGTTTTTAATTTAACGTTTGCAGATAGTTTAGGGGGGCTTACTCCATGGTTTTCTGTCTTAACTGCGATGATTTTTGGAGCACTGTTTTCTTTAATACACGCTGTGGCATCAATTACGTTTAGAGCTGATCAGGTTGTCAGCGGGGTCGCCATTAATTTCCTTGCTCTTGGAGGAGCTTTATTTTTAGTTAAAAAAATATATGGAAAAGGGCAAACAGACCAAATTTCCTCTGATGCCGTTTTTGATAAAATTGATGTCAAGTTTCTATCTGACATTCCTATAATAGGACCATTATTTTTTAGCAATGCCTATGTAACCTCTTATATTG